>DATBXG010000375.1:0-5387 GCA_036514415.1 Paraburkholderia sp. | reverse complement strand
GCTCGCCCACGGCGGCCGCCTGGGCGAGCCGCAGCTTGAGTTCGCGCACGTCGTGGCAGCCCACCGCCTTCGCAAAACGCGTGACGGAGGCGACGCTCACGCCCGCGCGCTGCGCCAGCTCGCCGATGCTCGCGCGCGCGGCGCGGGCAAGATCGTCGAGAATCAGCGCAGCCACAGCGCGCTCGGCCGGACGCAGATCGGGCACGCATTGCGCGATACGCGCGACCATGTCGAAGCGGGCCGGATCGGCGGCAGTGTTCATTGCAGGGAGTCTGTTAATAAATAACAATTCACGAAGCGATGTTACTTTGTGTACTATCTCCGAGTCAACGCTGGCCCCGTAGATGCCGGCGTAGCGGACTCGCATGAAGCATATGGAGCGAAGGGAAATGAAAGTTACAAACTATCAGAGTGCAACGATCGACCCGAACAGCAAGGGCCTCGGCAACGTGCCGGGCGCAAGCGTGCCGCTCGGGGATGCGGGACGCCTCGAATGGAATCTACTCGAAGAGGACGTGAGCCTGCCCGCTGCGGTGCTCTATGCCGACCGCGTCGAGCACAACCTCAAGTGGATGCAGGACTTCGTCACGCGCTATGGTGTGAAGCTTGCCCCGCACGGCAAGACGACGATGGCGCCGCAACTCTTTCGCCGCCAGATCGAAACCGGCGCGTGGGGCATCACGCTCGCCACGGCGCACCAGACGCGCGCCGCTTACCGCGGCGGCATCTCGCGCGTGCTGATGGCGAACCAGCTGGTGGGACGCCGCAACATGGCGATCATCGCGGAACTGCTCAGCGATGCGACCTTCGAGTTTTTCTGCCTCGTCGATTCGGTGGACGGCGTGGAGCATCTGGGCGAGTTCTTCCGCGCGTCGGGCCGCACGCTGCAAGTGCTGCTCGAACTGGGCGTGCCGCGCGGCCGCACGGGCGTGCGCGACGCCGATACGCGCCACGCCGTGCTCGCGGCCATCGCGCGCTACCCCGACTCGCTCAAGCTCGTGGGCGTGGAGATCTATGAGGGCATCCTCAAGGAAGAAAGCGAGGTGCGCACTTTCCTGCGCGACGCGCTGAACGTCACGCAGGAACTGGCCGCCGCCGGCCGCTTCGCGCGCACGCCCGCGCTGCTTTCGGGCGCCGGCTCGGCCTGGTACGACATCGTCGCGGAAGAGTTCGCGCCGGCCACGCAGGCGGGCACGATCGACGTGGTGCTGCGCCCCGGCTGCTACCTGACGCACGACGTGGGCGTCTACAAGCAGGCCCAGTCGCAGATCCTCACGCGCAACCCCGTGGCGCGCGAGATGGGCGTGGCGCTCCTGCCCGCGTTGCAGCTCTGGGCCTATGTGCAGTCGATTCCGGAGCCGGGCCGCGCCATCATCGGCTTCGGCAAGCGCGACGCCGCCTTCGATGCGGGCTTTCCGGAACCGTCGCGCCACTATCGCCCCGCGCATGGCGGCACGCCGCGCGACGTGGCGGCAAGCGAAGGCTGGGAAGTGTTCCAGATGATGGATCAGCACGCCTACCTGAAGATTCCGGCGGGCGCGGACCTCAAGGTCGGCGACATGATCGCGTTCGACATCTCGCACCCCTGCCTCACGTTCGACAAGTGGCGCCAGGTGCTCATGCTCGATGCGAAGTATCGCGTGACGGAAGTGATCGAGACGTTCTTCTGAGCGCAGCGCGTGGCGCTCGACTCGTGAATGATGCGCGGCGGCGTAGTCGTGAACGTCGCACGTTGCCGCGCATCGATGCGAATTTAGCCCGCTGGTTCAGCCCGCTTCAGGCTCGGCTTCCTGCGCGGGCGCGACTGGCGCGGCTGCAGCCTCGCCGATGCGCTCCTCCATCATCCTCAATGCGCCCGATAGCGCCGCGAGCGCGTCGTCGGGCAGCGACATCGTCACGTTCAGGAATGCGTTGCGGCGCGGCAGCCCTTCTTCGATGACAGCGCGGCCCGCTTCGCTGAGCGTCACGTTGGTGATGCGGTTATCGCGCTCGTCGGCACGGCGCGCGATCCAGCCGAGCGACTCCAGCGCCTTCAATTGTCGCGTGAGCGCGCCCGGATCGACTCGCAGCCGCTCGACGAGACGCTTTTGCGACGACTCGCCGTTCTGGTCATAAAGCGCGAGCAGGATGCGCCAGCGCGGCAGCGGATGCCCGACCTGCGCCTCGAAGGCCGACATGAACGCGCGGTAGGTCCGTCCAAACTGCTGGACGATGGCGATGCGATCCTGAATTTCCATGTTTTATTTTCCTGCCGGCCTCATTGCCGCCTTCGTTGCCGGTATCGGCTGCGGGCCGACGCGACTCAATCCGCGTGAATCACCGGCTCTAACTTGCGCTGCAGCTTGACCGGCGGCACGCGCCGGGTTTGCCAGACCGACACCACCGCGACTACGGCCGCCACGGCAATGCCCAGATGAATCGCCCCCACCAGCGCCTCGCGCGCGGCTTCGAGCAGCGGCGCGCCATTATGCCCGGCGTGCGTGAGATCGGCGATGAGCGAAGCCTGCGCGTCCCGGTTGATGAGGATCTGCGGGTCGGCAAGCTGCGGCAGCCAGTGCGTGGCGTGATCGGCCTCGAGCGCGCGTTGCACGCCGCTCGAATAAAGCTGCGTGACCATCGTCCCGGTGAGCGCCGTGCCGATCATGCCGCCAATCATCCGCAGCGACTGCAGGAGCGCCGTGGCGATGCCCAGGTGCTCGCGCCCGGCGGTCTGCTGCGCGAACACGGTCAGGTTCGGCATGACGAAGCCAAGGCCGATGCCGGCCACGATCATGAACGCCATGAGCAGGCCTCGCGGTGTGCCGCGCGTGGCGATCGCAACCGCGAAGCACGCTGCCGCGATCATCGCGAAGCCGATGTAGAGCATCAGGTTCGGATTGCGGATGCGCGAGACGATGCGCCCGTTCGCGATGCTCCCGATCGTGATGAACACCACGAGCGGCGTGATGACGACGCCCGCCTCCTTCGGCGTCATGCCGAAGCCGCCCTGGAACAGGAGCGGCGCGTAGAAGAGCAGCGAGAACATCGTGAAGCCGCCGAGCACGGCGAGCGTGAAGAGCGCGTTCAGGCTCGCGTTGCGGAACATGTCGACGGGCAGGATGGCCTGCGGGAAGCGCCGCTCCCACTGCCAGAGCGCCCAGCCAGCCGCGAGCGAGAGAGCGAGCAGGCCGATGGCGGAGGCGCTGAGACCATGCCCCGGCAAACGCTCGACGAAGAGCTGCAGGCTGCCCAGCGACACCGCGATGAGCAGCGCGCCAGGCCAGTCGAGCCGCATGCGCGCCGCGTGGGCGACGTGGCGCAAATGCGGCAGATACTTCCAGACGAAAAAGAGCGACAGCAGGCCGACGGGCAGATTCACGTAGAACACCGAGCGCCAGCCGCAGTACTGCGTGAGAAAGCCGCCGAGCGACGGCCCGATCGCGTTGGCGATGCCGAACGCGGAACTCATCAGCACCTGCCAGCGCAGGCGCACCACGGAATCGGGAAAGAGATCGGGAATGCAGGCGAACGCCGTTCCGACCAGCATGCCCCCGCCGATGCCTTGCAGCCCGCGCGCAATCACGAGGAACAGCATGCTGTTGGCCGCGCCGCACAGCACGGAAGCGCCCGTGAAGACGACGATCGACGCAATCACGAAGGGCTTGCGGCCGTAATAGTCGCCGAGCCGCCCAAAAATGGGGACGGTGATGACGGACGTGAGCAGATAGGACGTGGCGACCCATGCGTACAGCTCGAAGCCGCGCAGTTCGGCGACGATGGTCGGCAGCGCGGTGCCCACGACGGTCTGGTCGAGCGCAACGAGCATCGTCACGAACGAGACGCCAAGCATCGCGAGCAGCGACTCCCGGAACGGCAGAACCTGCCCGCTCGAGTGGTGGGCGGCGGTATGAACGGCCATTTTTTGATCCAGCAACAGTTGACGCGTCAAAGATTAGTCATCATAGCACGGCCCGATCCACTACACTGGGGCGTCGAACGGTGGCGATGGCCGCCTTCGGTGCCGAACCTTCGTCGCTGAAATTCCGGGAGCGCAATGGAACCCACAACCGCAGATCCTGCCCGCGAGCGCGCCGCCGCGGCCTTCACCGAGGCGGATCTCGACGCGCTGCGGCGTGCCAAACATCAGCTCGAAACGCCGCCGCTCGGCGTGAAACTCGCGGCGATCGTGGGCGCGCCGGTGGAAAAGCTGATTGCGCGGCTGCCTGGCGTCGCGAACGACAAGGTGACCGACGCGACGCAAACCGCGCTGCGCAAGTGCCTGCAGCTCGCGCTGAAGACGCTCGGCAAACCCGCGGCGCTTCTCGCGGCCGATGGCGCAGAGGCTGCACGCGGCGCTTTGCGCGAACGCGCGAGGCCGAGCAACCTGCTGCACAAGTTCGCGGTGGCGACCACGGGCGCGGCGGGCGGCGCGTTCGGCCTTTTCGCGTTGCCGGTCGAGCTGCCCGTCACGACCACGCTGATGTTCCGCTCGATCTGCGACATCGCACGCAGCGAAGGCGAGAATCTGGCCAGCACCGACACGCAGCTGCAATGCCTGACCGTGTTCGGCATGGGCGGCCGCTCGGCCACCGACGACGAAGCCGACTTCGGCTATTTCATCGTGCGCGGCGCGCTCGCGAAGGCGGTATCGGCGGCGTCATCAGAAATGGCGACGAAGGGCTTCGCCGCACACGGCTCAACCGCGCTCCTCAAGCTCATGCAAACCGTGGCCGCGCGCTTCTCCGTGCAGGTGAGCGAGCAGGTCGCGGCGAAATCGATACCGGCCATTGGCGCGGTGCTCGGCGCCATGGTCAACACCGTGTTCATCGACCATTTCCAGCAAGTCGCGCATGGGCACTTCACCGTGCGCCGACTCGAGCGCCGCTATGGCGAAGCCGCCGTGCACGCGGCCTATGACGCGATCGACGTCTCGCTCGATTGAGGCGGCTGCGGTTTCTCGTCGTCGCGCGCCGGCACAGCGGTCACGCGGCGTACGAAGCTCGCGGCGACATCGAGGGTGCGGCGGGCTTCGGGCATGAACGGCGCATAGATCGGCCAGATATGCGGCATGCCGTTGGCGATCTCGCACTCCACTGTCACGCCGGCGGCACGCGCGCGCTCGGCTACACGGCGCGTGTCGTCGAGCAGCGTTTCGGAGCTGCCCACGAAGAGGCTTAGCGGCGGCAAGCCGCGAAAGTCGGCATAAAGCGGCGAGACGTAGGGATCGGTCGCACTGGCCGAGCCGCGGTAAAACGGCGCGATGCGCGCGAATACCTCGCCGCTGAACATGGGATCGCGCCCGTCGTTCTCGCGTATCGAAGCGCCCGTCGCCGCAAGATCGGTCCAGGGTGAAAAGAGCACGGCGCCAGCGGGAAGCGGATCGCCCGCGTCGCGCAAGGCGACGAGTG
>DATBXG010000374.1:0-7123 GCA_036514415.1 Paraburkholderia sp. | reverse complement strand
GGTGGGGTCGTCCGACTCGATGGCCTCGAGCAGCGCGATGCCGAGGCCTTCCGATTTCGCGCTGCCCGCGCAGTCGTAAGGCGTTTCGGCGCGTAGATAGGCGTCGAGCGCGGCGTCGGGCAGATCGCGAAAACGCACTCTCGTGACGACATCGACGGTATCCGTTTGGCCAGTAGCGGTGTCGAGCAGGCTCAGGGCACTATGGAACGATACTTCGCGGCCGCGCATGGCCTGCAACTGTTCGAGCGCGCGCTCGTGCGTGCCGGGCTTGCCGATCTGGTGGCCGTCGAAGGTGGCCACCTGATCGGAGCCGATGACCAGCGTGCGGCCCGCGCCAGCGGGAAGCCCAGCGGTTACCGCGCGCGCTTTCGCGGCGGCGAGGCGCAGCGCGGTCGCCTCGGGCGTTTCGCCGGGCTGCGGCGTTTCGTCGATGTCGGGCGCGGCGGTGTCGAACGGAATGCGTAGACGTTCGAGCAGCTCGCGCCGGTAGCGCGAACCCGAGGCGAGGATGAGAGCGGGGCGGCCCGTGCGCGGGGCCTGCGAGGGAGAATCCTGCATGATCGATCGAAGTATGAGAATCGGCTGTAAAGGTGGCTGTGGCGTGGGGCGGCGGCCCGGGTTGATAGCAGCTGGGAAACGGGGGCGGATTTGCCGCAGTGCTTCGTCCGCAGTGTTTCGCGTCAGAAGGGCGCGAAATCCCCGGCCGTACAGGCACTTGCGTACGCGAGCTTAAGTGTTTGACTCGCAAAGATAAAGGCGATATGATTTTGGGCTTTTCATTGGTACGCTCTCGTCGCACGTCTTCTGCTGGCGCCCGTATTTGCGGCGACGCGGCTCGAAAGACCTTGCGGGCAGTGCGGCGTACTGATGCGTACCGAAGGCCGGTGCAAAGCTGGATTGCTGCGAGCTACGTCGGTTCTTGCGCGTCGCTTACCGGCCGCAAGCCTTGAAGCAGGAGAGCGCACATGACCGAACATCCTGGCAAGTCTGCTGGCGCTGAGCTGAATCCGCGCGACCTCGATATCTTCGAATTCGCGCGCAGCGGGCGCGAGGCAGCGGGCGCCGTGCGTCTCTCGCAACTGCCGCGCATGTTAAACGAAGTCCCGGCCGAGGCGCCAGATCGCGACACCGCGTTCACCTGGCAGGCCGCGGGCTTTACGCAGCAGGAACTGCAGGACAACGGCGCCGAAGCGCCGCAGCCATACCTGCGGCTCGTGGTTCACGGTGGTGCGTGGCTCACGTGCCAGCGGTGCCTTGCTCCCTACGAGCAGGCATTCAATGCGGACGCGACCTTCCGTATCGTCCAGACGGAAGAAGAGGCGGACGAGTTTCCGCTCGACGACGATGAAGTCGAAGTGATCGTGGGCTCGCGCCATTTCGATCTCGTCGACTTGATCGAAGAGGAGCTGTTGCTCGCGCTGCCGCTGGTGCCGAAGCACGAAGTCTGTCCGGAAGTGCACGAAAGTCTCGCCTCGGGTGCCGATGGCGCAGACGGCGTGGATTCCGTGGACGACGTGCCGGAGCAGGAAATCGAGCCGGAAGAGCGCGTCAACCCGTTTGCGGCGCTCGAATCGCTCAAGAAGGACGGTCCCGGCGGCAAGCACTAACTGGAAACGTTAGGCAGCTGTGCGGGGCAGGCAGTACCAGACGCGTGGGCCTGAGCCCGGAGTCCGGCCACCCCAGGGTGGCGGCGGCCGGATCGGGCTGTGTTAGAATTCGGAAAATTTTCAGGAGTTATCATGGCAGTTCAACAAAACAAGAAGTCGCCGTCGAAGCGCGGTATGCACCGCTCGCACGATTTCCTCACGGGCGCGCCGCTGGCCGTCGAGCCGAGCACGGGTGAAGTGCATCTGCGTCACCACATCAGCCCGAACGGCTACTACCGCGGCAAGAAAGTCGTCAAGACCAAGAACGACTAATCGTTTCAGCGTGTGGTGCGGTGTCGACCCGCAAGGGGTTGACACATTGCGCCGCATATGACGATTCCGTTCGCTTGACCATATTTCGGCTCGGCAAAAAAGGCGGCATTCAACTGCCGCTTTTTTATGCCTGAAATCCGTCGCATTCCATGACTGTTACGCTCACGATAGATTGCATGGGAGGCGACCACGGCCCGTCTGTGACGGTGCCTGCCGCAGTCCATTTCGTCCGCTCGCATCCCGACGCGCATCTCATGCTCGTGGGTGTCGAGTCGGCGGTTCGCGCCCAGTTGAAAAAGCTGAAGGCGGCGGACCATCCCGCGCTTACCGTCGTGCCCGCCACCGAGGTCGTCCAGATGGACGATCCGGTCGAAGTCGCGCTGCGCAAGAAGAAAGACTCTTCGATGCGTGTCGCGCTCAATCGCGTGAAAGAGGGCGAGGCGCAAGCCTGCATTTCCGCCGGCAATACTGGCGCGCTCATGGCCGTGTCGCGCTATGTGCTCAAGACGCTGCCCGGCATCGAGCGCCCGGCGATCGCCTTCGCACTCCCGAACCCGCGCGGCTACACGACGATGCTCGACCTCGGGGCCAACGTCGACTGCGAGCCGCAGCATCTGCTGCAGTTCGCGGAGATGGGCCATGCGCTCGTCGCCGCGCTCGAGGGCAAGGATCGCCCAACCATCGGGCTCCTGAACATCGGCGAAGAAGTCATCAAAGGCAACGAGACCATCAAGCGCGCGGGCGAGCTCCTGCGCGCGAGCACGCTGAATTTCCGCGGCAACGTCGAAGGCAACGACATTTACAAGGGCACCGTCGACGTCATCGTCTGTGACGGTTTCGTTGGGAATGTCGCGCTCAAGACGTCGGAGGGCCTCGCGCAGATGCTCAACGACATGATCAAGGAAGAGTTCGGCCGCTCGTGGCTCACGAAGCTCATGGCGCTCGCCGCGCTGCCGGTGCTCATGCGCTTCAAGAAGCGCGTCGACCATCGCCAGTACAACGGCGCCGCGCTGCTCGGCTTGAAGAGCCTCGTCATCAAGAGCCACGGCTCTGCCGACGCGTACGCGTTTGAGTGTGCGATCAATCGCGGGTATGATGCCGTCAAAAATGGCGTGCTGGAGCGCCTTGCGCACGCCATGGAAGAAAACGCCGGTTCGCTCGAACAGGCGGCAGGCGAGCCCGGTGGCGCCCAGAACGTGCAAGCCGCGCAAGCTGGGGCGGCGATTAGCGCGCCCAGCCAGGCGGCGGGCGAGTTACCGCCCGGCGCCGCATCATCCTCGAAGGCATAATGGCTCAATCGACTCTCTATTCCCGCGTGATCGGCACGGGCAGCTACCTGCCGCCTGATCGCGTCACCAACCAGGAACTGGCCGAGCGGCTCGCCGCGAAAGGCGTCGAGACGAGCGACGAGTGGATCGTGGCCCGCACGGGTATTCACGCGCGCCACTTCGCCGCACCCGACGTCACCACGAGCGATCTCGCGCTTGCCGCGTCGCAGCGCGCGATCGCGGCCGCCGACGTCGATCCGCAGACGATCGACCTCATCATCGTCGCCACTTCCACGCCCGATTTCGTGTTCCCGAGCACGGCCTGCCTGCTGCAGAACAAGCTCGGCATCCGCAATCACGGCGCGGCGTTCGACGTGCAGGCCGTATGCTCGGGCTTCGCGTACGCCGTTTCGGTGGCCGACAGCCTGATCCGCAGCGGCCAGCACCGCACGGCGCTCATCGTCGGCTCGGAAACCTTCTCGCGCATCCTCGATTTCAACGACCGCACCACGTGCGTGCTGTTCGGCGACGGCGCGGGCGCGATCGTGCTCCAGGCGTCGGACGAACCGGGCGTGCTTTCGAGCGCGCTGCACGCCGACGGCAGCTACGCGCATATCCTGTGCACGCCTGGCAACGTCAACGGCGGCGTGATCGCGGGCAACGCGTTCCTGCACATGGACGGTCAGGCCGTGTTCAAGCTGGCTGTGAACGTGCTCGAAAAGGTGGCGATCGAGGCGCTCGAAAAGGCGCAGCTCACCGCCGACCAGATCGACTGGCTGATTCCGCACCAGGCCAACATCCGCATCATGCAGGGCACCTGCCGCAAGCTCGGCCTGCCCGCCGAGCGCATGGTGGTGACGGTGGGCGAGCATGGCAACACCTCGGCGGCTTCGATTCCGCTCGCTTTCGATGTGGCAGTGCGCGACGGCCGCATCAAGCGCGGCCAGAACGTGCTGATCGAAGGCGTGGGCGGCGGCTTCACCTGGGGCGCCTCCGTCATCCGCTTCTGATATCCCTGAGCGGGCTTTCGCGCTCCCGCAGCCAGGCCGCACGCACACGTACGTAAGCACGATGTGCGCGGCAGGCGGCGGTTCATTCGAGCGCATCGCCCACCTGTTTTGATCGAATTTGGGGTCGTTATGAAATTCGCGTTCGTTTTTCCCGGGCAGGGCTCGCAGGCCGTCGGCATGCTCGACGCCTTCGCCGATAACGCCGTCGTGCGCGAGACGCTGCAAGAAGCGTCCGACGCGCTTAACCAGGATCTCGGCAAGCTGATCGCCGAAGGCCCGGCGGAAGAGCTCAATCTCACCACCAACACGCAACCGGTCATGCTCACGGCCGCCTACGCCGTGTACCGCGCCTGGCAGCAGGCGGGCGGCCCGGCGCCGGCGATCGTCGCGGGCCACAGCCTCGGCGAATACACGGCGCTCGTCGCGGCCGGCGTGCTCGCGTTCCGCGACGCCGTCCCGCTCGTGCGCTTTCGCGCGCAGGCGATGCAAAGCGCGGTGCCGGTGGGCGAAGGTGGCATGGCCGCCGTGCTCGGCCTCGACGACGACACCGTGCGCGCCGTTTGCACCGAAGCTGCCGCGGCGAGTGGCGGTGTGGTCGAAGCCGTGAACTTCAACGCTCCGGCGCAGGTCGTGATCGCGGGTCACAAGGGCGCGGTGGAAAAGGCCTGCGAAATCGCCAAGGGCAAGGGCGCCAAGCGCGCGCTGCCGCTGCCGGTTTCGGCGCCGTTCCACTCGTCGCTGCTCAAGCCTGCCTCGGACCAGCTGCGCGAGTACCTCGCGAGCGTGACGCTCAACGCGCCGCAGATTCCGGTGGTGAACAACGTCGACGTGGCCTTCGAAACCGATCCTGCAAGGATTCGCGACGCGCTGGTGCGCCAGGCCGCCGGTCCCGTGCGCTGGGTCGAGTGCGTGAAGGCGATTGCGGCGCAAGGCGCCACGCACGTGATCGAATGCGGTCCGGGCAAGGTGCTTGCGGGCCTCACCAGGCGGATCGACGGCAATCTGGCCGGCGCCTCGGTGCTCGACCCGAAGTCGCTCGAAGAAACGCTCGCGCTTCTGAACGCATAAGCGCACAAGTCAATACCGCTAACGGATTCGAACGATGGAAAAGACTCTCGACAATCAAGCCGCGATCGTGACCGGCGCCTCGCGCGGCATCGGCCGCGCAATCGCGCTCGAGCTGGCGCGCCAGGGCGCGACGGTGATCGGCACGGCGACGAGCGAAGCTGGTGCGCAGGCGATCTCGGCCGCCTTCGAAGAAGCGGGCCTGAAGGGCCGCGGCGCGGTCCTGAACGTGAACGATGCCGCTGCAGCAGAAGCGCTCATCGACGCAACGGTCAAGGAATTTGGCGGTCTCGCGATCCTCGTCAACAATGCGGGCATCACGCAGGACAACCTGGCGATGCGCATGAAGGACGACGAGTGGGATTCGGTCATCGACACGAACCTGAAGTCGGTGTTCCGCCTCTCGCGCGCCGTGCTGCGCCCGATGATGAAGGCGCGCACGGGCCGCATCATCAACATCACGTCGGTGGTGGGCTCCTCGGGCAACCCGGGCCAGGCCAACTACGCCGCCGCGAAGGCCGGCGTGGCGGGCATGACGCGCGCGCTCGCACGCGAGATCGGCAGCCGCGGCATCACCGTGAACTGCGTCGCGCCGGGCTTCATCGACACCGACATGACGAAGGACCTGCCGGCCGAGCAGCAGGCGGCACTCAAGCAGCAGATTCCGCTGGGCCGTCTCGGCAGCCCGGACGACATCGCGCATGCGGTCGCGTTCCTCGCGTCGCCGCAGGCAGCCTATATCACGGGCACGACGTTGCACGTGAACGGCGGCATGTATATGTCTTAACCGGATTCAGGTACTATCCGCGCCTTGATGCGTTTGATGCAAAACCTTGCTCGGGCGCCGTCGCGGATAGCTATTCCGGAACCTTGAGCGCCGCTTTTCTGCCAGGTCAAACCTGATAAAATGCGCGCACTCGCATTCATGAGCTAACTTTTTTCCCTTGGAGGGGTAATGGACAACATCGAACAGCGCGTCAAGAAGATCGTCGCCGAGCAACTGGGCGTCGCCGAAGCTGAAATCAAGAACGAAGCTTCGTTCGTGAACGATCTGGGCGCCGACTCGCTCGACACCGTCGAACTGGTTATGGCTCTCGAAGACGAGTTCGGCATGGAAATCCCGGACGAGGAAGCCGAGAAGATCACGACGGTCCAGCAAGCGATCGACTACGCTCGCGCGAACGTCAAGGCCTAAGCCTGTTTCCTGCCCGGGCCGCGTACGCCGCGTGCGCGCTGTCGGCCCGCGAGGACGCTCGCCCGTGAAACCGCGTACGCCTGCCGCACTCGCTGCGGGGCATCTGCCGGTCAACTAGCCACAGGGCTCACAGGAGCATTTCCTGTGGCCTCTGTGGCTTTTGTTTTTGTCATCTATGGAAAAGGGGTTACCGTGAGCCGCCGACGAGTTGTTGTTACAGGCCTGGGGCTGATTTCGCCTGTTGGCAATAATGTTGCCGACGGCTGGGCCAATCTGGTCGCCGGGAAGTCCGGCATCGCCAACATCACGAAGTTCGACGCGACGAACTTCTCGACCCGCTTCGCCGGCGAGGTGAAGGGCTTCAACGTCGAAGATTACATGCCGGCGAAAGAAGCGCGCCACATGGATACGTTCATCCATTACGGCATCGCTGCGGGCATGCAGGCGATCAAGGACAGCGGTCTCGAAGTCACCGAAGCGAACGCGGAGCGGATCGGCGTGAACGTCGGCTCGGGCATCGGCGGTCTGCCGATGATCGAAGTCACGCAAACCGAACTGCTCAACCGCGGTCCGCGCCGCATCTCGCCGTTCTTCGTGCCTGCCTCGATCATCAACATGATCTCGGGCCATCTGTCGATCAAGTACGGCCTCAAGGGCCCGAATCTG
>DATBXG010000373.1:0-4188 GCA_036514415.1 Paraburkholderia sp. | reverse complement strand
TCCATGAACGCGGATTGCGCGGGCCGCAGCCGTGTCTTACCTCAGACGATCAACCGCCCAGATAGGCGCGCTTGATGTTGTCGTTGGCGAGCAGGTTCTCGGCGCTATCGGCGAGCACCACGCGCCCAGTCTCCAGCACATAGCCGCGATCGGCCACGTGCAGCGCCTTGTTCGCGTTCTGCTCGACGAGGAACACGGTGACGCCTTCCTCGCGAATCGTGCGGATGATGTCGAAGATCTGCGCGATCACGAGCGGCGCGAGGCCGAGCGTAGGCTCGTCGAGCAGCAGCAAACGCGGCTTGCTCATCAACGCGCGGCCAATGGCGAGCATCTGCTGCTCGCCGCCCGACATCGTGCCCGCGCGCTGCTTCGCACGCTGGTTGAGGCGCGGAAAGAGCTTGAACACGTGCTCGATGCCTGCGTCGATTTCGTGCTGCGAGGCGAAGAAGCCGCCCATCTGCAGGTTTTCCAGCACCGTGAGGCTCGGAAACACGCGGCGGCCTTCCGGCGAAATCGCCATGCCAAGGCGCATGATTTCGTGCGTCGGCATGCGCGTGATGTCCTGGCCTTCGAACGTCACCCGGCCCGAAGAAGCGCGCGGCGTGCCGCACACGGTCATCATGAGCGTGGTCTTGCCGGCGCCATTGCTGCCGATCAGCGTGACGATCTCACCCTTGTTCACTTCGATCGACACACCCGCCAGCGCTTCGACCGCGCCATAGTGGGTATGGACCTTTTCCAGCTTCAGCATCAGTCCTCTCCGAGATAGGCCTTGATCACGCGCGGGTCGTTGCGCACTTCATCGGGTTTGCCGATCATGATCGGCTTGCCGTGCTCCATCACGAGAATGCGGTCCGACACGCCCATCACGAGGCTCATGTCGTGCTCGATCAGGAGTACGGAGATTCCGAACTCGTTGCGCAAGCCGTCCACCATCTGCTGCAGCTCGATCTTCTCCTGCGGGTTCAGACCGGCAGCGGGTTCGTCGAGCATCAACAGGCGCGGGTCGGTGATCATGCAACGCGCGATTTCGAGCCGGCGCTGATGGCCGTACGACAGCGTGCCCGCCTCGCGGTTCGCCACGTCCTTCAGGCCCACGCGTTCGAGCCAGTACGCGGCGCGCTCGAGCGCCGCGCGTTCTGCGCGGCGATACGCGGGCGTCGCGAAGAGGCCGCTCAGCAGGTTGCGGTTCACCTTCAGGTGCTGCGCGACCATCAGGTTTTCCAGCACCGTCAGCTGCCTGAAGAGGCGGATATTCTGGAACGTGCGCACGAGGCCGCGGCGCGCGACCTGATGGCTCGGCTGGCCGTTGATGGCGTGGCCGTCGAGCACGATGTCGCCCGCGGTCGGCTTGTAGAAGCCGCCCACACAGTTGAACACCGTGGTCTTGCCCGCGCCGTTCGGCCCGATGATCGCGAACACCTCATCCGGACGCACGTCGAAGTCGATGCCGTCCACGGCCAGCAGACCGCCGAAGCGCATCTGCAGGCCTGCTACTTTCAACAACGCTTGTGCGCTCATTGCGGCAACTCCACGTGCGGACGGCTTGCGGGCAACAGGCCCTGGGGACGCCACATCATCATCAGCACCATCACGAGACCGAAGATCAGCATGCGGTACTCGGCGAAGCCGCGCGCCACCTCGGGCAGCGCCGTGAGCAGGATCGCGGCGAGCACGACGCCCAGCTGCGAGCCCATGCCGCCCAGCACCACCACGGCGAGAATGAGCGCCGATTCGATGAAGGTGAACGACTCGGGCGTAACGAGGCCCTGACGCGCCGCGAAGAATGCACCGGCGAGGCCCGCGAACGAAGCGCCCAGCGTGAATGCCGAGAGCTTGATGCGCGTGGGGTTCAGACCCAGCGAGCGGCACGCGATCTCGTCTTCGCGCAGCGCTTCCCATGCGCGGCCCATCGGCATGCGCAGTAGACGGCTCGTGACGAACAGCGTGAACGCCACCAGCACGAGCGCAAGCAGGTACAGGAAGATGACCATATGCTCGCCGCTGTAGTCGATGCCGATCAGCTCGTTGAACGTCTTCGCGCCTTCCACGCTTGCGTGGCGAGCCATTTCGAAGCCGAACACGGTGGGCTTGGGAATGCCGGAAATGCCGTCCGGACCGCCCGTGATGCTCGTGAGGTTATTGAGCAGGAGGCGGATGATCTCGCCGAAGCCGAGCGTCACGATGGCGAGATAGTCGCCGCGCAGGCGCAGCACCGGGAAACCGAGCACGAAGCCGAACGTGGCCGAAGCGAGGGCCGCGAGCGGCAGGCACTCCCAGAACGTGAAGCCGAAGTACTGGTTGAGCAGCGCATACGTATAGCCGCCCACCGCGTAGAAGCCCACGTAACCGAGGTCGAGCAGACCCGCGAAGCCCACCACGATATTCAGGCCAAGACCGAGAATCACATAGATGAGCGCGAGCGTGGCGACGTCGATCGAACCGCGCGAACCGAGGAACGGATACACCGCGCCGAACGCCAGCAGCACCCAGATCACCACGCGCTGCTGGCGCGCGCCGAGCGCGGGCGCCTGGGGCAAGCGCACGCCACTCGTTGCGCGCACAAACATCGGCTTGGCGAGCTGGAACAGGAACACCACGGCGGCCGCGATCCATACGGGGCGCCAGTGCTGCTGCAGCACGACCTGATAGCCGTCGAGCGTGAGCTGCAGGCCGAGGATCGGTGCAGTGAGGATGATGGTCGCGATGGCAGCGGCAAGCGCGCCCTTCACCGTTTGCGACGAAGATGCGCCTTGTGCGGCCGCGCGAACCGAAACAGTTTGGCTCATATCGACCTCACACCTTTTCGACGTCCGGCTTGCCGAGCAGGCCGGTGGGACGGAACAGCAGCACGAGCACGAGCAGGCCGAACGCCACGACGTCCTTGTACTCGGCCGGCATGTAACCCGAGGCGAGGGTTTCGGCAAGACCGAGCAGCACGCCGCCGAGCATCGCGCCCGGAATGCTGCCGATGCCGCCCAGCACCGCGGCGGTAAACGCCTTGATGCCCGCGATAAAGCCGATATAAGGATTGAGCTTGCCGATCGTGAGACCGATCAGCACGCCGCCCACCGCCGCCAGCATCGCGCCGAGCACGAACGTGAACGAGATCACGCGGTTCGTGTCGATGCCGAGCAGGTTGGCCATCTTCATGTCTTCCGCGCAGGCGCGGCACGCGCGGCCCATGCGCGAGCGCGAGATGAAGAGCGTGAGCGCGATCATCAGCACGAGCGTCACGCCGACGATCAGCATGCGCGCGTACGGAATCGTCACTTCGAAGTTGCCGCCCATGTTGAAGTCGAGCGCGCCGGAAATGAGCATCGGCACGGACACGTCGCGCGCGCCCTGCCCGATCTGCACGTAGTTCTGCAGAAAGATGGACATGCCGATTGCGGAGATGAGCGGCACGAGGCGCGGCCCGCCGCGCAGCGGCCGATACGCCACGCGCTCGACCGCGAAACCGTAGAGCCCGGTGACCAGCACCGAGACGATGAGCGCCGCGCCCAGCACGAGCGGCAGCGGATAACCCGCCGAGGTGCCAATGGCCGTGAGCGTGACGAGGCCCACATAGGCGCCGATCATGTAGATCTCGCCGTGAGCGAAGTTGATCATGCCGATGATGCCGTAGACCATCGTGTAGCCGATGGCGATCAGCGCATAGATCGCACCCAGCGTGAGCCCGTTGACGAGTTGCTGGGTGAACTGCGGAAGAAAATCATTCATGCGTAAGCCCCGCGGCCGTGAAGCCGATGAGAGACCTGTGTAGAGACTCTTGAAACCGTGCCAACCCTCTTTTGTTGCGCGCACAACCGCTATAAAAACGCCCCGCCACGTAAGACGGGGCGCTTGCGGCGTGCTGCGCGAGGATCAGTTCGCGGCGGTCTTGGTGGCGTCCTTGTGCCACGTGAAGACGACGAAGCGGAACGACTTCAGGTCGCCCTGTGCGTCGTACTCGACCTTGCCGATCGGCGTGTTGAACGCGTTCTTGCGCAGGTAGGCCGCGACCTTGGTCGGGTCCGTGCTCTTCGCGCCTGCAATGCCGTCGGCGATCACTTCGACCGCGGCGTAAGCCGGCATCTGGAACGGACCGTTCGCGTCGCGCTTCGCGTCGGCGAACGCCTTCACGAGCTTCGCGTTGGCCGGGTCGGCCGCAAAGTCTGCCGGCAGCGTGACGAGCATGCCTTCCGA
>DATBXG010000372.1:0-6754 GCA_036514415.1 Paraburkholderia sp. | reverse complement strand
AGCACCACATCGACGTTGAACGTGTCCGTGGCGTTCGTGAGCGTGAACGTGCCATTGCCGGACGTCGCGCCCGCCTGCCAGGTCAGCCCGAAGCCGACGTTGTAATCGAGCGCGTTGGTGCTCTTTTGCGCAGCTAGTGTCAGGTAGTCGACGGGACTCGCTGCGCCAGCCACCGAGACCGTACTGAAGTCACCCGCGATACCGCCGGTCGTGTGGATGATCGTGTATTGCGTGCCGAGCAGCGCGCTCGCCGAAGTCGGCACCACCCCCGTGAAACTCGCGACGTTCAACGTGCCGTTGAGTGCCGCCGTCGCTGCGCGGATCAGTGGCAAATTCGATGACGCGACGTCCACATTCAGCGTCGATCCGGCCGCCTGCGTCAACGCATTGGTGATCGTCAACTGCGAGTTGGTACCCAGCGAAGTCACGGCGCCGCTGAGCGTGGACAGATTGTTGGTCACCGAGAAGACGCCGCTCTGCCCGAACGCCAGAGTCCCAGCGGAAACCGTCACCGTTCCCTGAGTCGAATTCACACCCGTCAGGGTTGCAATGCCGCTTCCCGTCTTGAAGAGCGCCCCCGCCCCCGCGAGCGTATTCGCGAGCGTGCTGTCCGAAGCGAAATTGAGTTGAAAGGTCGACGTGTTGTTGACCGTGCCAGTGCCCACCGCGCCGCCATTCGTGGCGACGAGCGTGCCCGCGGACACCGTGGTGCCGCCGCTGTAGGAATTGGACGTCCCGGTGAGTGTCAATACCCACGCGCCGGTCTTGTTCACCACGCCGGTGCCGGAAATGCCGCCCGAAAACGTGGTACTTGTCGCATTGTTATTCGCGGTCAGCGTCGCCGAACCCAGCGTGATTGCCCCGGACCCGGAGAGGCTGTTTGCTGTCTGGCCAAGATTGTTTTCGCTCAGATCCAGCGTACCGTTCACCACGACGCTGCCGCTGGTCGCGAATGCGTTCGTTGCACCGCCGATCAAGGTCGCCCCGGCGCCCACCGTGGTCGTGCCTGTGTACGTGTTACCGGCGTTGGACAGGCCGAGCACGCCGCTTCCCTGCACGCTGATGCCCCCCGAGCCAGCAAGCAGCCCGTTGATAGTGAGCGTATCGCCGGCACTGATGTTGGCGTTCGTCGTGCCTGCGATATTGATGTTGCTGCTCGCCGCGAGCGTACCGTTGCCGGCGAGATTGCCGCCATTCTGAACGTTGATCGTTGCCGCGTTAACCGTGAACGTGCCGTCGGTGACGTACAGTGTCCCGCCGCTTTGAACGGTAAATGTCAGTGCGCGCAGGTTGGAACCGCTGCCGCCGCGCACCGTGCCCGACGTGCCGGCGCCAGCATCGGTGGCGACGGTAAACACGCCGGCCGCCGTATTGCCGTAATTCACGCCGTTTGCGAGCGTGAAATAGCCTCCGCTCACGGTGGTATTGGCCCGAATCGCCGAATCGTATAGTGTCGTGGCGCCGCTGTCTCCATAGAACACGACTTCGCCATTGCCCGATTTGGTAACGGTTACCGTCGAGCCCACCACGGACGAAATCGGATCGTAGAACTGGATCTGGTAGCCTGCATTGGCGCTGAAGTTCAGGTTTCCTGACGAGCCAAGATAAATCCCATTGGGCGTGCCAGTGCCTTGCACTGGCGCATAGTTTCCGGATGTTCCGAACGTGACGCCTTGCAGGTTCCCCTGAAAGAGAATATTCGCTGTCAGGGCACTCAACGAGATCGTGCCTGATTGCAGAAAGATGGCGCCGCCATTGGTTGAAGCGCTATTGCCAAGGAACTGGGTACCCGATGCGAGACTCACCAGTGCGCCAGATGCATCGTAATAGATCGCGCCGCCGTTTCCGGTTCCAGATCCCGTTCCCGCCTTTACAACATAATTGTTTTCAAAGACGGCGGCGGCGTTGAAAACGTATTGGTAATTGTATGCGTTGCCGTTCCCGAAAGCGCCGAGTGCCCCGCCATAGGCGCTGCCGCCCGACCCCGTCGACACGACATAGTTACCGTTGAACGTCACGGCGTTGTTGAACAGCACCACGGTGGCGCCACTACCCGGGCTCAGGTAACCGATATTGATCGCCCCGCCGCGTGGATTGCCCGAACCCGTAGCCGAACTGACCACGTAATTACCCGTGAAGCTGGTCGGGCCATTGAACGTCAACGTGGAGGCGCCGCCCCAGATATCGATGGCGCCGCCGAAGTAATTCCTGGTGTAGTTGTTGTTGAATGCCGTTGTGCCGTTGAACGTCATCTGGCCCGGGCTTTGGTACATCGAAATCGCACCGCCGTAGCTGTCCGTGCGATTGGAGTTAAACGTGAAATCGCCGTTGAACGTCATATTGCCGGCGTACATCGAGATGACACCGGCTCCATCGCCTGACGATGTGCTATTGGAGAATACGGCGCCGTTCGCGCCTACCCCGGCAGTAACGTTCATTATTGTGCTGCCGGTCGTGCCGTTCATATAAAAGACATTGCCGAAGGCGCCGGCAAGACCGTTGAACGTCACGTTATTCAGAAACACGTTCGAGGTACTTGAACCTCCGGAATTGTAAAATATTGCCGATCCGGAATTCGCAGTCTGACTGAATGTGAAATTCGAAAGCGTGACAGAACTGTTATTTACGCTGGAGCCATTGTAGGTAATAACATTGTTGCCGGCGCGTGTAATCGTATTTCCGCCGCCATCCAATGCGAGAGTCGAATGCGCGGCGCTATTGAAGTAGATAACGTTTCTCCACGTGGCAGCCGCGCCAATCGAGAAGTTGTAGTTCGTCGCGCTCCAGTTGGTGCCGGTATTCAAGTACGTCCCGATGTCCGTACCTTGAGGAATGGTCGTCTGCGCCGACGTCGCGGACGCAAAAAACATTACGGATGCCTGTGCAAGAAGCAAAGGCCGCAGAAAATCAGCTGGATCGCGTCGACGTGGTGCGCGCGTTTGAGAATCGCCATTTGCGCCGCCAGTCCTGCTGGATTCATGGTGACGGGATTGCGCAACACCACAGCTTACCGTTGCCTCACAAATTTCTGTCAAAATCGCTGCGCACCTGCCGCATCCTGTGCGACTTTTTACCAATTCGGATGCCGCGACCCAGCTCCCAGACTGATCGTTCCAGATGCTGCGATAAACCCTGTTCATGGCGATCCCCTGTGCAAAGTTGGCAGGTCACAACGCAGGTCTTCAGTCGCAGGTCCCACACGTGCCGGGGATGGCCGCTTATTTTTCTGCCAAATCGTTAGTCTCTTGGTATAAATAAAGACTACTAAATGGTTAATTAAAAAATTTGAGCAAAACCGTATAACGCCTGCGGTGGCGCCGATTAAGGCGGTGGCGAAAGCGGAGTTTCGTGGGGTAAAGTCTGGCGGCTGCTATGACCCTCGCAATCGTGAGGGCGTCTCGCCTGATCGAATTTCCGGGTAAATGCAAACGTGCCATGGTTTTAACTTCTTTAACGATTCACGCAATTCGGCAGTTACAGCTCACTCGAGGGTTTGATTTGGATCAATTCTTCGAAGTCAGCGCGCAGGAAACGTATTTCATGGTGTCGAAGATTCGAGTGGTCTCTAATGACGAAGCTAGGCTACAACAACGGCTTCATAATTGAGCGCTACGTGTGCAAACTGTCGGCAGTATGGAAACGTTCAGCTAGTGAAGCCGCTATTAATTACTGGTATTCTGGATTTGCGAGGAGTTGCGTTTGAATTGTCTGAACATTTATTTTAAGTACTTGACGTTTGCGCGGCGGGCGGACTCTTCGACAGGTGCAACGCTCGTCGAGCCGTCTACGACATACGCGCCCGCGCCATCGCGCTCAGCGTTATGTCTTGTTTGGCCCGGAGTAGAAGTAACTCCTGCCGGAAAATCAGAGCGCGCGGGCGAGTGCCGTGTCGCCGCCTGATAATTCGTCATCGTTGATATTTGCGAAAGCAGAAATCGCAGACGAAGACGATCGCTGCGCAGGCGTGCGGTAGTGCATGCACCCATGCGGGCCGCCCGCCCGTCTACTCCGCGAAGAGATCCGGTCGGAACAGCTCGTAGTGAATGCGAGCCGCGTGAATGCCGGGATGCTTAAGCGCATCGAGCTGCATACGCATGAAGGGAATTGACCCGCAAATGTAGAAATCGGCATCGGACTGCAGAATGGCTTGCTTCATCCGGCCGGCATGCGGAGAGCAGCGCGGCACATGCGATCAAAGTGATGGGATGCAGTAGTCTCTCTTCGTGACGGTCCTCCACTGTTTGATGTTATTTAGTTATGCGAACAACGGATGATTACGCTCATCGCGTAACGACGTGCAGCCACCCGCAGCACGTGCCGCTGGCATGCACGGCCGTATTATCGGCTCATGTCCTGATCAATCCGCTCATCGCAGTTTTCGCGCCCGCTTCGGCGAAGAGTGTGGAAGCCGTGCGCCGCGGGTCGAGCCCGAAGCTTTCCGCCGCCGCGCCTGCGATCAACGCGTCGAGCGAGGCGGTGGGGTTGAGATCGCGAGATTCGTAAAGGTCGGCCGCGCGCAGACCCGGCCAGTCGGCCTGTACGCGGCCGCCTGCCACTGCGCCGCCCAGGAGCATCGCCACAGAGCCCTGGCCATGGTCCGTGCCGCCAGTTCCGTTCGCCGCCGCCGTGCGGCCGAACTCGGTCGCGACGAGCACCGTGGTCTTGTCCCACGCCGGTCCAAGCCCGTCGCGCAGCGAGGCGAGCATCGTATCGAGCGCCTTGAGCTGATTCGCGAGCCGCGCATTTTGTGCGCTATGCGTGTCCCAGCCGCTGGTTTCGATCATGGCGATGCGAGGCCCATCGGGGCGCGAGAGGAAACCCGCGGCGAGCTTGCCGAGGCTCGCGGGGTCCTGGCGCGCGCTCGCGTCGCCAGCGAGTCCGCGCGCGTTCATCGCGGAGGTCCAGAGCGAGTGCAGTTGCGGATCGGCTTCGTAGAGCGACGAGACGCGCGTGAGCAGATCGTCGGAAGCGGCGGGCAACGCCGAGGGTGCATACGAGCTCACCTGCGCCGCGCCGCGCAGCGCGAGCGGCACGGTGGGCGCGAGCGCGATGGCGTTTTCGCGCGAGGCGGGCAGCATGGCGACGAGCCGGTTGAGCCAGCCGTCCTTGACCTGGTAGGGCGCGCGGCCCCCCGTTTCGAGCACGTTCTGGCCGTCGAAGTGGGACCGGTCGCGATACGGCGAGGCGATCGCATGCACGAAGAGCGCCTGTTTCTCGCGATACATCTGCGCCATCTGCACGAGCGAGGGATGCAGCGCGAATGTGCCGTCGAGCTTCGCGGCCTTGTCGGTGTCGATGGCGAGCGGGCCGCGCAGTGTCGCATAGGCGGGCTCCGCATAGGGCACGACGATGTTGAGCCCGTCGGCCGCACCGCGCTGGATCACGAACACGAAGCGGCGCTCGGTTTCGACGCTGGCGAACACGATCTGCGGCGCGACGAGCATGGCGCCTGCGCCGGCGGCGGCGACGCGCAGGAAATGGCGGCGGGAAACCATGGCGGTTATCTCCTCAGGAAATCGGGCGAGACGAGCAGCAGGGCGATCGCAGTCGATGCGCTCTCGGCATGCGCGACGGCGGCGGCCGTCGGCGCGCTGAGCGTGGCGCCCATGAGCGTGTTGCCCAGCGTGCGCGGATCGAGCCGGTCGCCCACGCGCGCCGAGAAGCGCTGCGCGGCTTCCACTCGGCGCACGAGCGCATCGGGCGCAGCCCAGCTTGCGGCGATGTCGTCATAGCCAGCGGGCGAGCCCGGCCGCCATACGGGCTGGCCGAGCTGCGTGAGCAGCGGCGCGGCATTCAGATCGCCCACGTCACCCGGGTCGCGCCAGCCGAGACCGCGCATCGACGACACGGTCCACTCCCATGGCGTCTTGAACTTCGCATCGACGCTCCTCCACGCTTGCGGCGCTTCAACGAGCGCGCGATACACGGTGGGCAGGTCGCCGCCGCTCTGCTCGAAGGCGAGTGCGAGGCGCGCGGTGAGATCGGGCGGTGGATTGTCGGCGACGAAGTGGCGCGCGAGCTGGAACGCGATATGGCGGCTCGTGGCGCTCGCATGCGCGAGGTCGTTCAGGATCGCGAAGGCCTGCTGCTCGCCAGGCTGATCGTAGCGCTTGCCCATCACGGTGCGCGCGCCCGGCTCGTGCAGCGCGGGGCGAAACACGAAGCTGCCGGGCGCCGCCGCGTTGGCCACTGCATTGGCCACCCCGTTTGCCACCCCGTTGGCCATGTTCCCCGGCTGCGGCCCGCGCACGCCGGCGACGCTCCAGCCGGTGAGCGCGCGCGCGAATTCGGTGACGTCGTCCTGCGTGTAGCCGGTGCGCACGCCGAGCGTGTGCAACTCCATGATCTCGCGCGCCAGATTTTCGTTGAGGCCGCGCCTGTGGGCCGGGTCGCGCTGTTCGGCGTGCAGCGCGGCGCGGCTGTCGGGGCCGATCGAGCGTGTCTGGTCGAGAAAGAGCTGCATGGCCGGGTGTTGCTCGACGGCGACGAGCATGTCCGCAAAGTTGCCGAGCACGTGCGGGCGTATCGCTTCCATTTCGAACGCGCCAGCAATGCCCGCGATCAGCGCCTTGTCGACCGAGACGGCGAAATGGTTCGACCAGAAATGCACGAGTCGCTCGACGAAGGGCGTGTCCGTCTGCAAGGCGCTCATGAGGCGTGCGTTGACCGCGCTGCGGTAGATGCCCACGCTTTCGCGGCGAATCGCCTGGTTGACTGCGCGGCGCGCGGCTTGTTGTGCGTTGGTGTCGGCGGG
>DATBXG010000371.1:0-2076 GCA_036514415.1 Paraburkholderia sp. | reverse complement strand
GCGGACAAGTCGGCGTTCGGCGGACGCATCGTCGGCATCGACGCCGGTGCAGGCGTGATGCGCAAGACCGACGAGGCCGTTAAGCAATACGACCTCAGTTACAACGTGATGCCGAGTTCGGGTAGCGCGATGACGGCCGAGCTGGCCCGTTCGGTGGGCTCGAAGAAACCCGTGATCGTCACGGGCTGGACGCCGCACTGGATGTTCGCCAAGTACAAGCTGCGCTTCCTCGACGATCCGAAAAACGTGTACGGCGCGGCCGAGCACGTGGACAACGTGGCCAACCCCGAGCTCGAAAAGAAGGCTCCGCAGGTGGTGGCGTTCCTGAAGAATTTTCAGTGGAAGCCGGGTGAGATCGACAGCGTGATGCTCGCGATCCAGAACGGCGAGAAGCCCGACGCCGCCGCGGATACGTGGATCGCCGCGCATGGCGACCGCGTGAACGCCTGGGCGGCCACGCAGTAATCGCAAGCAGTAAAACGGCAGGGGGCCCGCCGCGGCCCCGCCAGATCAGTGCCAGCTACGGGCCACGTGCGCTGCGATTGTGCTTTTGCAGCATGTGATTTTCCTGATGCGGCGCCGTGTCGCTTTTGCGTAAGCGTCTGTCGCAATTCGCCATCCCGGCAGGGTTTTTTCTGGCAACCATGTAGACATACCGTGCGGGCCGGCGCCTGCCGTTCGAGGAGACGGAGTCGATGAAATCCCCCAAGATCGTGGTCGAAAGACTATGCAAGGTGTTCGGTCCCAACCCGAAGCTCGCACGCGAGCTGCTCGCGAAGGGCGCGACGAAGGACGAGCTGTTCGCCAAAACCGGCTACGTGCTCGGCGTGAACAACGCCTCGTTCGAAGTGCAGGAAGGCGAGATTTTCGTGCTGATGGGCCTCTCCGGCTCGGGCAAGTCCACGCTGATCCGGCTCATCAACCGGCTCGTGGAGCCCACGGCCGGCAAGGTCGTGATCGACGGCCGCGATATCGCCGCCGTGAAGCGCTCCGAGCTGGTCGCGCTGCGCCGCACCGACATGAGCATGGTGTTCCAGTCGTTCGCGCTCATGCCGCAGCGCAGCGTGCTTGCGAACGCCGCGTTCGGCCTCGAGGTGGCGGGCGTCGCGCGCAAGGAGCGCGAGCGCCGGGCGCTGGCGGTGCTGGAGCAGGTGGGTCTCGCGGCGTTCGCGCAAAAGCTGCCCGCCGAGCTTTCGGGCGGCATGCAGCAGCGCGTGGGGCTCGCACGCGCGCTGGCCGTGAATCCCTCGCTCATGATCATGGACGAAGCATTCTCGGCGCTCGATCCGTTGAAGCGCAAGGAAATGCAGAACGTGCTGCTGCAACTGCAAAAGGAACAGCGCCGCACGATCATGTTCGTCTCGCACGATCTCGAAGAGGCGCTGCGCATCGGCAGCCGCATCGCCATCATGGAAGGCGGGCGCATCGTGCAGATCGGCACGCCGCAGGAGATCATCAGCAATCCTGCCGATGACTATGTGCGCGCATTCTTCGACGGCGTGGACACGAGCCGCTACCTGACCGCCGGCGACCTGATGCAGCGCGAGGCCGTACCGCTCATCCGCTCGCTCGATGCAACGAGCGTGGCGTCGTCGCTCAATGGCAGCGCCAGCTACGCGTTCGTGCTGGACGCGCAGCGCCGCATCAGCGGCTTCGTCACGCGCGACTCGATTGGCGTCGCGCAGCCGTCGCTCAAGAAGGTCGAATGCATAACGCTCGGCACGCCGTTGGACCAGGTCGTCTCGCGCGTGTGCGCGAACACGACGGCGCTGCCCGTGGTCGACGATGAAGGCCGCTATTGCGGCTCGATCGATCAGGCCGCCGTTCTGAAGGTCATTACGCGCAATCGAGGTGCCCATGTCTGAGATCATTCCCATCGGCCACTGGGTCGATCAGTCGGTTCACTATCTGCTCGATCACGACGCGAACAGCTTCGACGCAGTCGGCCGCGCAATCGAAGGGTTCGCCGCGCTGGTCGAGCATGGTTTGCAGGCCATCCCCATGTGGGCGCTCATGGCGTTTTTCATCGCGATTGGCTTGTGGCGCGTGGGCTGGCGCTTTGCGATTTTCGCTACC
>DATBXG010000370.1:0-2041 GCA_036514415.1 Paraburkholderia sp. | reverse complement strand
GGAGCCGCTTCGAGAGCCACGCAACGAGATGCGCCTCGTCGGCGGCGCTCACTTCAACGGGATGCCGCTGCTCCGGCGAATACACCGCGTAGGCGACATCGGCCCGGCGCGCGAACGCTTCGGGCGTTTCGCCGCGCCCGGCCGGCGTCGCGGCGCCCGCGACCTGTTCCGTCATGGGGCCGGACGCAAGCCGCGGCACGAGCGCCGTGACCGCCACGGCGAACCCCGCACCCACGGCGACCCACGCCGCCGCCATGCCCGCGCGCCACCACCACGGCTCACGTCGACGCAACACGAACACAGCGGGCCCGGCGTCGAGCGCCGTAGCCACATCGGGTGCCGCGCGCTCGCCCGCCACGCGCGCGCCTTCGCACAACGCCTGCAGCGCGGCCTTCTGTGCACGATACGCCGCGACGCGTGCCGCCGCCTGCGGGTCGGAATCGAGGCGCGCCTGCAGCGCGTCGCGATCGCCTGGCGGCAATTCGTCGTCGACGAAGGCGCCCAGCATCGAAAGATCCTCATCGGGCGGCGGCGAGCCCTCGTGTTCCTGGCCGAGATCGTCGTGTTTCATCTCATGGTCCCCACCACCCTGAGCGGCGCCGTATGCTTTCCGGCGTCCTGCGCCGGCCCCGTATCAAGCAGCGAGCGCAAATGCTCGCGCGCCCGCGAGAGGCGCGACATCACCGTGCCGCACGGCACCCCGAGCACCGCCGACGCCTCGCTATAGCTCAGCTCCTCCACGCACACGAGCAGCAGCACCTCGCGCTGCGCCGCCGGCAACACATACAGCGCGCGCTGCAGATCGCGCAGCACGAGCCCGTCCACCTCGCCGTGCGGCGCTTCGAGCGTGCGCCACGGCGCGGCTTCGTCGTCGACGGCGATCTCGCGCCGCCCGCGCAGCTGGTCGATGTAGATGTGGCGCAGGATCGTGAGCAGCCACGCCCGCAGATTGCTTTGCGGACGAAACGAGGTCCAGCGCGAGAGCGCGCGCTCGGCCGCGTCCTGCACGAGGTCGTCAGCCCAGGCAGCATCGCCGGTCAGCGCGCGTGCATAGCGGCGCATGGGCCCGAGCTGCGCCACGACCTGCGCTTCGAACTCCGGCGACGGATTGCGCAACACGCCGCACGCCCTTCAGTAGCCGCCGCCGCCCGACGAGCCGCCCGAACTGGTCGACGACGCCCCGCCTGGATTCATGTCGCTGCACGCGCCGAGACCGGCGCCCGCAACGCCGGCCAGCACCGCATAGACGACACACGCAAGCAATACGCGAAACGGCTTCATGGTCACCTCCGCTGAGGTTGCACTCGAATGCTCGAACGGTTTTGCCAGGGCGATCTTGCGAAACGCCGCACGCACCGCGTAAGCGCGCGCTCGCCCTGCACTGCCGATATCGACTTAATAAACGTTGCGGCGGGTGCGCTTATTCCGCGCAAGCGGCAAATTCGCTCGTTTCGTGCAATCGCGGCGACAAGCCCGGTGCGGGA
Organism: Paraburkholderia sp.; assembly: GCA_036514415.1. Taxonomy (GTDB): domain Bacteria; phylum Pseudomonadota; class Gammaproteobacteria; order Burkholderiales; family Burkholderiaceae; genus Paraburkholderia. Next base: position 557 of record DATBXG010000370.1, on the reverse strand, counting down.
ACGGCAGAAAATCGATACGAATAAAGTGCCAATACGTCGCACCCGCGTGCGCCGCCGCACGGAACGAAGCCCGCGTGCGCCGCGAGAATCGTTCCCGGACCGGCCGAATTGCGACGGATGCGCGCTTGACTCGGGTTCCGCCCGGGTTCCGGATCGTGCCCGAATCCGTTGAGCATGGCGCGCCGTCATGGTCTACGCTGTGTTGATGAGCGGTGCGCGTCGATATGTCACATGCCCGAAATCCGATGGAAATATCGTCCGCGCGCATCGCCGTGAAAACCGCTGTCGCTGTGTGTCGAAACCTGTCTTCCGGACCCGCCCGCTTTCCGGCGCCCGACGACGTGGGGTGCGGCGATGCATTTTCGTCAATCTGCGGCTGCGGCCGCGAGCCGGTATAGTTCTGCAGTAAGCTTACTCTTCCCCGCACGCGCGCTTCGCCGACACAAGGTAGAATCGCGGCGAGCAAACGTTTCCAACTGATTGCGGCATTGCGCCGCCTGGCCAAATCTAGTCCATGCCTTCCGCAGAATCGCACCCGCAAAACGACTTCATGAACG
>DATBXG010000369.1:0-9773 GCA_036514415.1 Paraburkholderia sp. | reverse complement strand
GACGAGGCCGTCCACACCCGCGGCCACGAGCGCCTCGACTGCCGCGCGCGACACGCCCGCGTAGCTCGTCACGATCTCGACCTGCGGCCATTGCGAAGCTGCGCTGAACGGTGCGTCGACCGTATGCGGGCGCAGCGCGCGGCGCTGGAATTCCACGCGCCCATCCTGCACCCAGCCCAGCGCGCCGATTTCCGGCGACTGGAACGCATCCACCGCGTAGGTGCTGACCTTGGCGACGTCGCGCGCGCAATGAATGCGGTTGTTGAACGCCACGAGCACGCCCTGCCCCGCCGCCGCTTCGCTCGCGGCGAGCGTGACGGCGTTGAGCAGATTGAGCGGTCCGTCGGCCGAAAGCGCCGTGGCGGGACGCATGGCGGCCGTCAGGATGCACGGCTTCGCGCTCTTCACCGTGAGATGCAGCAGATACGCGGTCTCTTCGAGCGTATCGGTGCCGTGCGTGATGACCACGCCGTCGATCTCGTCGCTCGCCAGCAGCTCGTTCACGCGCTGCGCGAGCGTGGTCCACAGCGCGAGCGACATGTCCTTGCTGTCGATGCTCGCGACCTGCTCGGCGTGGATCTGCGCGATGGCGTCGAGGCCCGGCACGGCCGCCAGCAGCTGGGCGACGCCGATCACACCGGCCTGGTAGCCGGCGGTGTTCGCCGCGTCCGCCGCGGAGCCCGCGATCGTGCCGCCCGTGGCGAGCAAGGCAATGCGCGGCAGTGCCTCGGGCAGCGCCGCGGAAGAGGAAGTCGAAACGGAAGTATTCATGGCGGCGATTTTAAGCGATCCGCCGCCCGCCGCAAGAGATAGCCTGGCTTGCGCCTTTTCAGCGCGCCAGTCAGCCTGGCTCGCGCAACTGGCTCGCGATCTGCTGCTCGGTGAGCTGAGGCGCGAACATCTCGATGAGCCGGTACGCATACTGGCGCAGGAACGCGCCCTTGCGCAGGCCCACTCGCGTCGTGCTCGCTTCAAACAGATGCTGCGTGTCGAGCGCGACGAGCTCGCTGTCGCGCTTCGGATCGTAGGCCATCCCCGCGACCACGCCCACGCCCATGCCCAGTTCGACGTAGGTCTTGATCACGTCGGCGTCGATGGCGGTCAGCACCACGTCGGGCACCACGCCCACCTTCGCGAACGCCTGGTCGATGTGCGAGCGGCCCGTGAAGTCCTGGTCGTAGGTGATGACCGGATACTCGGCGACATCTTCGAGCGTGAGATTCTCGCGGCCCACGAGCGGGTGCGTCTTCGGCACCACCACCACGTGATGCCACGAGTAGCACGGAAACGTCACGATGTCCGGGAAGCGGTCGAGCGCCTCGGTCGAGATGCCGATGTCGGCCTCGCCGTTGATGATCATCTGCGCAATCTGCTGCGGGTTGCCCTGGCGCAGCGCGAGGTGGACCTTCGGAAACACTTCGCGGAACTGGTGCACGACCTTGGGCAGCGCATAGCGTGCCTGCGTGTGCGTCGTCGCGACCACCAGGTGGCCGCTGTCCTGGTCCGCGAACTGGCGTGCGACGCGGCGCAGGTTCTCGGCGTCGAGCAGCATGCGCTCGATCAGCTGATGCACCGCCTTGCCCGGCTCCGTGAGGCCCGTGAGGCGCTTGCCGCGGCGAATGAAGATGTCCACGCCGAGTTCGTCTTCGAGATCCTTGATCTGCTTCGAGACGCCCGACTGCGACGTATACAGCACGTTCGCCACCTCGGTCAGGTTCATGTTCTGCCGCACGGCTTCGCGCACGAAACGCAACTGCTGAAAATTCATCGTCTTCTCTCCGATACTGCCGACCGAATATTCGTTTTAGTCGATGTGAGCGCTTTCGCGCGAATCACGCGCTCATTGCGCGGGGAAAACGCGCAGCCCGCGCGGCACCGCCGTCACGCCCTCGCCCACCGCGAGCCCCAGCGCGCGCCACGACTCGCGGTCGAGCTCGGCTTCGAGCGCGCCGCCCGTGCGGCTTTCCAGCTCCACGCGCACCGAGCCGCCCAGCGTCACCACGCGGCGCACGTCGACGACGATGCCGTCGCGATGATCGCTCGCTTCGCGATGCAGCACGAGATCGTGAGGCCGCACGTAGGCGAGCGCCGGGCCCTCGAAGCTGGCGCGCACGGAGATCGGCTGGGCCGCGCCGTCTGCCACGAAGCCGCGCGCGTCCACGTTGCCGCGCAGCCGGTTCGCCGCGCCGAGGAATTCGTAGACGAACGCCGTCTGCGGATGATCATAGACGTCCTGCGGGCTTCCCACCTGCTCCACGTGGCCATGATTCATCACGACGATGCGGTCGGCCACCTCGAGCGCTTCTTCCTGGTCGTGCGTGACGAAGATCGTCGAGATGTGCAGGTCGTCGTGCAGGCGGCGCAGCCACGAGCGCAGCTCCTTGCGCACCTTGGCGTCGAGCGCGCCGAATGGCTCGTCGAGCAGCAGCACCTTCGGCTCCACGGCGAGCGCGCGAGCGAGCGCAATGCGCTGACGCTGGCCGCCCGACAGCTCCGACGGATAGCGCTGCGCGAGCCAGTCGAGCTGCACGAGCTTGAGCAGTTCGTGCACCTTCTCGCGAATCACGGCCTCCGAGGGCCGCTCGCTACGCGGTTTCACGCGCAGGCCGAACGCCACGTTCTCGAAAACCGTCATGTGGCGGAACAGCGCGTAGTGCTGGAACACGAAGCCCACCTGGCGCTCGCGCGCGCCCACCGCGCCTACGTCCTGGCCTTGCAGCACGACCTGGCCCGCGTCCGCGTATTCGAGACCGGCGATCACGCGCAGGAGCGTGGTCTTGCCGCAACCGGAAGGTCCGAGCAAAGCGACGAGCTCGCCCGGCGGGAAGTCGAGCGACACGTTGTCGAGGGCGGTGAAGTCGCCGAAGCGCTTCTGCAGATTGCTGACGGTGATGCCCATTTTCATTGCTCTCCCAAATGTACCGGTTGACGCGCTACGCGAGGCGCGACTGCATGCTTCGAAGCTTGTTGCAACGCTGCGGCCTGCGGGCCGGCATAGGCGGGAATGTCATCCGCATCGCGCAGCTCGGCCGAAAGACGACGCTCCGCGAGCAGCTTCAAGCCAAGCGTGACGAGCGCGAGCAACGCGAGCAGCGAAGCCACGGCGAATGCCGCCGCGAAGTTGTACTCGTTGTAAAGGATCTCGACGTGCAGCGGCATCGTGTCGGTCTGGCCGCGAATATGGCCCGACACCACCGAAACCGCGCCGAACTCGCCCATCGCGCGCGCATTGCAGAGAATCACGCCGTACAGCAAGCCCCAGCGGATGTTGGGCAGCGTCACGCGGCGGAACATCTGCCAGCCCGAGGCGCCCAGCACGTGCGCGGCCTCTTCCTCGTCGCTGCCTTGCGCCTGCATGAGCGGGATCAGCTCGCGCGCGACGAACGGGAACGTCACGAAGATCGTCGCGAGCACGATGCCCGGCACGGCGAAGATGATCTGCACGTCGCGGCTCTCGAGCCACGGCCCGAGCCAGCCCTGCGCGCCGAACAGCAGCACGTAGATGAGGCCCGAGATCACGGGCGAGACCGAGAACGGAAGGTCGATCAACGTGGTGAGCAGCGCCTTGCCGCGAAACTCGAACTTCGCGATCGCCCACGAAGCCGCCAGGCCGAACGCCAGATTGAGCGGCACTGCGATCGCCGCCGTGATGAGCGTGAGCTTGATCGCGGACAGCGCGTCGGGGTCGGCGAGCGATTCGAAATAGAATCCGATACCCTTCGAGAGCGCCTGCCAGAACACCGCAACGAGCGGCACCACCAGAAACAGCGCGAGAAACACGAGGGCGATACCCGTGAGCAGCCAGCGCACCCAGGCGGCTTCGGTGACCGGGTCGGGGCGGCGTGTGCTTCGTTGTTGCGGCAGCGTGCTCATTGCGCACCTCCCGCGAGCGTTGCGCCCGCAACGGCATGCGGCGCGCTGGCAGACGAAACACCGCGGCTCGTGCGGCGTTGCAGATACCACTGCAGCGAATTGATGAGAAGCAGCATCACGAACGAGACGCAAAGCATGACCACGGCGAGCGCCGTCGCGCCCGCGTAGTCGTATTGTTCGAGCTTCGTGATGATGAGGAGCGACGTGATCTCCGACTTCATCGGCACGTTGCCCGCGATGAAGATGACCGAGCCGTACTCGCCCAGCGCACGCGCGAACGCGAGCGCGAAGCCGGTGAGCAGCGCCGGCACCAGCGCCGGCAGCACGACGCGGCGGAACGTGAGCCAGCGCGACGCGCCGAGGCACGCAGCGGCTTCTTCCTGCTCGCGCTCGAAGTCCTCGAGCACCGGCTGCACCGTGCGCACGACGAACGGCAAGCCGATGAAGGTCAGCGCCACGAGCACGCCTAATGGCGTGAACGCGATCTTGAGGCCCAGCGGCTGCAGGAACTGGCCGATCCAGCCATTGCCCGCGTAAACGGCTGCAAGCGAAATGCCCGCCACGGAGGTCGGCAACGCGAACGGCAGATCGACGAGCGCATCGATCACACGCTTGAACGGAAACCTGTAGCGCACCAGCACCCATGCGAGCAGAAAGCCGAATGCCGCGTTGATCAGCGCTGCACCGAGCGCGGCCGCGAACGTGAGCCGGTACGACGCGATCACGCGCGGCGACCACACGGCGCGCACGAACTGGCTCCAGTCGAGCGTCGCGGTCTTCAGGAAGGTGGCGGCAAGCGGAATGAGCACCACGAGGCTCAGATAAGCCACCGTGATGCCGAGCGTGATGCCGAATCCCGGCAGCGCACTGGGCTTGCGTAATCGAAACGCGGATCGAAACGTCGTCATGCTCATCGTCCAGACATGGGTTGCGCGCCGTGTTCCAAGGCGGCGCCGAAAAGCGCGCCCGTGGGCGCGCTTCGTTGTTATGCGGTCGCGTCGTTATCGAATCCCGACCGGTACTGCATTACTGCCCTGTTGCGCGACTGGCTGCGGCGCTTACTGCGGCTGATAGATCGAGTCGAACACGCCGCCATCCGCGAAATGCGTCTTCTGCGCATTGGTCCAGCCGCCGAACGTGTCGTCGACCGTGTAGAGCTTGAGCTTCGGAAACTTCGCCGTGAGCGCCGCCGGGACCTTGTCCGAACGCGGACGATAGAAGTTCTTCGCGGCGATCTCCTGGCCCTCGTCGCTATAGAGGAACTGCAAATAGGCTTCGGCCTGCTTGCGCGTGCCGCGCTTGTCGACGACCTTGTCCACCACGGCAACCGGCGGCTCGGCAAGAATGCTCGCCGAAGGCACCACGATCTCGAACTTGTCCGGGCCGAACTCCTTGATCGAGAGGAATACTTCGTTCTCCCATGCAATCAGCACGTCGCCGATACCGCGCTGCACGAAGCTCGTCGTCGCGCCGCGCGCGCCCGAGTCGAGCACGCCCGCATTCCTGTAGAGCTTCGAGACGAAGTCCTTCGCCTTTTGCTCGTTGCCGCCCGGCTGGTGCAGCGCATACGCCCACGCCGCGAGGTAGTTCCAGCGCGCGCCGCCCGAGGTCTTCGGATTCGGCGTGACGATCGATACGCCTGGCTTCGTCAGGTCGTCCCAGTCCTTGATGTGCTTCGGATTGCCCTTCCTCACGAGAAACACGATGGTCGAGGTGTACGGCGAGGCGTTGTCGGGCAGGCGCTTTTGCCAGTCCTTCGCGACGATGCCCTTGTTGGCGAGCGCGTCGATGTCCCAGGCAAGCGCGAGCGTCACGACGTCGGCTTGCAGGCCGTCGAGCACCGAGCGCGCCTGCGCGCCCGAGCCGCCGTGCGACTGCTTGATGGTGAGCGTCTCGCCCGTCTTCGCCTTCCACTGCTTGATGAATGCGTCGTTGATGTCCTGGTACAGCTCGCGCGTCGGATCGTAGGACACGTTGAGCAGCGACGTATCCGCGTGAGCGGCCGGCGCCACGGCCGCAAGGCCGACGAGCGGTGCAATCCCGATGACCAGTTTTGCCGCCAGCGTTTTCAGCCAACCGGCGTTCCCCGTGTTCCTGGTGCCCATCTATCTGTTCTCCGTGTTGTCGTGCGTGGTTACAACCAACGATGGAGGCCAGTCTAGCGATCCGCTTACATCATTAAAAATAATGTTTCCTCATTCTTTAATACGCAAAAGTGGTAAGGACAGAGGAAGTCGCTGCTGCAACGCGCTTTCGTCCGCGTCAACACAGGAAAGCGGCGCCATGACAACGCCCAGATGACGAACTTCAAGTAACACTTGAAAAGCGGCGAATACTGTATAAAAATACAGTTACCTGTTCAAACATACAGTGGCGCCATGACCAAACTCACCGCACGACAGCAGCAGGTTTTCGATCTGGTCCGCCGGGCGATCGAGCGCACGGGCTTCCCGCCCACGCGCGCGGAAATCGCGGCGGAACTCGGCTTCAGCTCGGCCAACTCCGCGGAGGAGCATCTACGCGCGCTGGCGCGCAAGGGCGTGATCGAACTGGCTGCGGGCGCCTCACGCGGCATCCGCCTCGTGCCGGGGCCCGACGACCTGCCGCACCAGTTCACGCTGCCGCACCCGAGCATCATGCAGCTCTCGCTGCCGCTCGTAGGCCGCGTCGCGGCGGGTAGCCCGATCCTCGCGCAAGAGCACATCTCGCAGCGCTACATGTGCGATCCGGCGCTCTTCTCGAGCCGCCCCGACTATCTGCTGAAGGTGCGCGGCCTCTCCATGCGCGACGCCGGCATTCTTGACGGCGACCTGCTCGCCGTGCAGAAGAAGGCCGAGGCGAAAGACGGCCAGATCATCGTGGCGCGCCTGGGCGACGACGTCACCGTCAAGCGCCTGAAGCGCCGCCCGAACGGGGTCGAGCTGATCGCCGAGAACCCCGACTACGACAATATTTTTGTCGAGGCCGGCAGCGCGGATTTCGCGCTCGAAGGCATTGCGGTCGGTCTGATCCGACCTACCGAATTCTAAGAAATCCTTCTACGCGCGGTTTGCGCCTGTCTGCACCTGTCTGCGCTATCTCTGGAGAGAGCCATGGAACGCCTTGCCCGCTTGCTGCCCTTCCGTCAATTCGGCCGTCTGCGCCATCTTCGTGGCATCGCGTCGTGCACGCTCCGCGAAGTCCGCACCCCGGCCGCTGCGCTGAACGGCTCGCTCTTCGAGGACACGCCAGAGATGGTGGCGGCCAGCACGGCCGATCTCCCGGCCCTGCCCTCGGCCCAGCCCGCGTTTGCGCGCGTTTCGCTCAACAGCACGCTCAACACCGACCAGCCCATGCGGCGCGCGCCGGTGCGCGTCTACCAGGGCCCGTCGCGGCTCATTCTCGTCGGCACCGTGGACGCGGTTTGCCGCGCGATCGACCGCTGCATCGCCGAACAGCACAGCGACCTGCCCGCGGCGCTCGCGAAGTAAGCCCGCGAGCCTGTTTTGCGTTCAAGGGGTTGCGCTCGGGATCGCGTGGGGATTCTTTTCGCTAGTTTGCGGTCAACACCGTGTTTGAACGATTTGACCTATCCCGATGACGGAATCCCTCACGACCCCTCGTAAGACCCAAGGCTGGAAAAAACCCGTTGCGATCACGGTTGCGGTCGCCATGGTCGTTGCCGCGGTCGGCTACGCCTACGCGTCGCCCTATATCGCGGTGAATCGCATGAAGGCTGCCGCCGATGCGCGCGACGCCGCCACGCTCAACCAGTACGTCGATTACCCTGCGCTACGCTTGAGCCTCAAGCAGCAGGTTGGCGAGATGCTGCAGCAGCGCATTCACGCGGAACACAGCAGCAATCCGCTGGTGATCCTCGGCGCCGTGATTGGCGCGGCGCTGATTAGCCCGCTCGTGGACGCCTACGCAACGCCGGACGGCGTCGCCGCGCTGCTCAATGGCATGCCGCCAACGGGCAAACCCGGCGACCGGCCGCACGCGCCGCCGCCGGAGGAATCGGGGGCACAATCGACACAATCGGCGCAATCGGAACCCGCCCCCGCAGCGCCGCCGGCCGCTCCACCCGCGTCGGCGTCCGGCAATCCCACGCCTGAAGCGCGGCCGGTTACCACGGCGGGCTATCGCGGCCTCAACGAGTTCGCGCTCACGTGGGACCGCGGCAGTACGGGCGAGCACTATGCCGCGATCCTGCAGCGTCACGGGCTCTTCTCGTGGAAGCTCTCGGCAGTGGAGCTGAATGAAGGAAGCGCCTCGAACTGAGGCGCTTTTCGAAGCGATAGGGGAACCGGGCCAGTTCCAGGCGAACCGGCCCGCTGCACACGTGCGGCGCGTGAGCGGCGCACGCCTCAGGCGCGCTACGCGGCGGCTTGCTGCTGCTTCTCTTCCGCAGCCGACGAACACGCCACCAGAATGCTGCACGACACGCGGTCGAGCAGCGGCGTGTTGCCCGCGCCCATCCACCAGCGCGAGAGCCCCGTACGGCAGCGATGGCCCACGACCACGAGGTCGACATGGAGCTCGTTGGCCAGATTCGCAATCTCGTCGATCGGATGCCCGAACGCGAAATGCCCCTGCGCGCGCACGCCGCGCTCGGTCAGCCAGTCCACACCTTCCTGAAGGATTTCCCGCGCCGTTTCCTCGAAGCGGCCGCAGGCCACATCGGTGAGCAGGCCCGCGCTCTGGGCGATCGTCGAACGCATGTCGACGACCGAGAGCAAATGCGTTTCCGCCTGCAAATCGAGCGCAAGATCGGCGCCGCAACGCAGCGCCTTGCGGCCTTCGCGCGAGCCGTCGTAACAGAGCAGAATCTTTTTATAGCTCGCCATGATCGCTTCTCCCTGCCCGCATGATTTGCAGGCTGTGCGATTCTCATGATGGTGCGCCGCAATTGCGCACGCAAGGGCTGGAAAACGCCAGGTCAGCATCGGGAAACGCCAGATGTGCCCCTTGGCGCACACGCCTCGGGCAATGCCGAATACTTGTCGCGGCATGCATTCGCCTCGAACAGCGCAAGCAGCCCCGAGCGGCCGACCACTCGCCGCGCGGCAATGCACTAGAATAGGCCGCCTTGTTTCGTGCGATTGTTCGTTCAGGTCTTCGTTCGCCTTTTTGTTCGACTCGCGCGCCGCCCGTTCGACTCACGTTCAACCGGTCCATGCCCGCACCCGCCATCGAATTCGAGCAGGTCATCAAACACTACGGAGACAGGACGGTCGTCAACGGCCTGTCGTTCGACGTCGTCCCCGGCGAATGCTTCGGGCTGCTCGGCCCGAACGGCGCGGGGAAAACCACGACGCTACGCATGCTGCTCGGCATCGTGTCGCCCGATGCCGGACGCATCAGCCTGTGCGGCGAGCCGGTGCCGGCGCGCGCGCGCCATGCCCGTCAGCGCGTGGGCGTCGTGCCGCAGTTCGACAATCTCGACCCCGACTTCACCGTGCGCGAGAACCTGCTCGTGTTCGGCCGTTACTTTGGTTTGTCCGCGCGTGAAACGAAGGCGCTCGTCGCGCCGCTGCTCGAATTCGCGCGCCTCGAAAGCAAGGCCGACGCGCGCGTGGGCGAACTCTCGGGGGGCATGCGCCGGCGTCTCACGCTTGCACGCGCGCTCGTGAACGACCCCGACGTGCTCGTCATGGACGAGCCCACCACGGGCCTCGACCCGCAGGCGCGTCACCTGATCTGGGAGCGGCTGCGCTCGCTGCTCGCGCGTGGCAAGACGATTCTCCTCACCACGCATTTCATGGAGGAGGCCGAACGGCTTTGCAATCGCGTGTGCGTGATCGAAGAAGGCCGCAAGATCGCCGAAGGCGCGCCCAAGGCGCTGATCGAATCGGAAATCGGCTGCGATGTGATCGAGGTGTACGGCCCGGACCCGGTCGCGCTGCGCGACGAACTCGCGG
>DATBXG010000368.1:0-5639 GCA_036514415.1 Paraburkholderia sp. | reverse complement strand
CACCATGAAGATGGGCAGCGAGATCGGCATCATGATGCGCGTGAAGATCATGAAGAAACCGGCGCCGTCGATGCGCGCGGCCTTCACGAGTTCAGCGGGCACGCTCACGTAGAAGTTGCGGAAGAACATCGTGGTGAACGCGATGCCGTACACGACGTGCACCAGCACCAGGCCGCCAATCGTGTTCGAGAGGCCGAAGAAGCCTTCGAGACGCGCCATCGGCAGCAGGATGGCCTGGAACGGAATGAAGCAGCCGACCAGCAGCATCGTGAAGAGCGCATCCGCGCCGCGGAAACGCCAGTGCGTGAGCACATAGCCGTTGAACGCGCCGATGATCGACGAGATCAGCACGGCCGGGATCACCATCTTCACGGAGTTCATGAAGAACGGCTGCATGCCGTCACAGCGCACGCCGGTGCAGGCTTCGCTCCACGCCTTGATCCACGGCGCGAAGGTCGGGCTCGTGGGCAGCGAGAGCATGGTGCCCGAGTGAATCTGGTCGAGCGACTTGAACGACGTCGACAGCATCACGTAGAGCGGAAACAGGAAGTACAACGCGAACAGGATCAGCGCCGCATAAATGACCACGCGGCTCACGTTCATCTTAGGCTGCATTGCGCGTGCTCCTCGATTCCAGATACATGAGCGGCACGAGCACGGCCACGACAGTGGCGAGCATCATCATCGACGACGCTGCGCCGACGCCGAGCTGCCCGCGGTTGAACGAAAACGTGTACATGAAGATGGCCGGCAGCGACGACGACGTGCCCGGGCCGCCCGCGGTCAGCGCGACGACGAGGTCGAACGTCTTGATCGTGATGTGGCACAGGATCAGCAGCACGGAGAAAAACACCGGACGCATGCTCGGAATCACGATCTTGCGGTAGATCGTGGGCAGCGTCGCGCCGTCCACCTGGGCGGCCTTGAAGATCTCGCTATCGACACCGCGCAGGCCTGCCAGGAAGAGCGCCATGCAAAAGCCCGTGGACTGCCAGACGGCGGCGACCACGATACAGAAGATGGCGCGGTCCGGGTTGTTGAGCCAGTCGAGCTGGAAGCTCGTCCAGCCGATGCTGTGCATCACCTGCTGAATGCCGAGGTCCGGATTGAAGATCCACTGCCAGGCCGTGCCCGTCACGATGTACGAAAGCGCCATCGGATAGAGGAACACGGCGCGCAGCGCGCCTTCCTGACGAATCTGCTGGTCGAGCAGGATCGCGAGGAACAGCCCGAGCGCGACGCAAATCGCGATGAACGGGATGCCGAACCAGCCGAGGTTCTGCGCCGACGTCCACCAGACGTCATTGGAGAACAGCTCGCGATAACGGTCGAGGCCCGCGAATTCATAGCGCGGCATCAGTCGCGAAGTCGAGAGCGACAGGTAGCCGGTAATGAGAATGAAGCCGTAGACGAATACGAGGCTGATCAGAATGCTGGGCGAAAGCACCAGCTTCGGGATCCAGCGGTCTGCGAGCGCCGCCATCGGCGACGCGCGGCGCGTAGCAGGCGTGGCCGCCTTGCCGTTGCCGCTAAGAGAAGCAGTCACTGCGCAACTCCTGGTACGGTGCGAAAGAACGCATACGGGCACAAAGCGTCTTTACGCACGATTGGGGTTCAGAGGGTGAACCGTCATGCCCGGGGCGCGCCGCGAGCAGCACGCCCCGTCTTACTTCACGAACTTGCTTCGCTCACTTCGTCTTCGCAGCCTTCGCGAGCGCTTCCACCGCGCTCTTCGAATCCTGGTTCGAGTTCATGAACTTCGTCACGACGTCGGTGATCGCACCCGCCGCGGCGTCCGGCTGAGCCATGCCGTGCGCGAGCGACGGCACATAGCCGCCAGCCTTGATCGCGATCTGCTCATCCGCATACGACTTCTTCGCGCATGCGTCGAACTTGCTCATGTCGACGCCCAGACGGACCGGAATCGAGCCCTTGTACAGGCTGAACTGCTCCTGGAACGACGGGCTCATGATCGTCTTCGCGAGCGCGAGCTGGCCAGGCGTTGCGGCCTTCTGACCCTTCTGCTGGAAGAACACGAACGAGTCGACGTTAAAAGTGTAGGCCTTCGCGGTGCCCGGCACAGCCGCGCAAACGTAGTCCGTATCCGGCTGCTTGCCCGCGTTCGCGAACTCGCCCTTGGCCCAGTCGCCCATGAACTGCATGCCGGCCTTGCCGTTGATGACCATGGCCGTGGCGAGGTTCCAGTCGCGGCCCGTGCGGCCGTTATCCATGTACGACTCGATCTTGCGGACCGTGTCGAACACGCCGACCATCTGCTGCGACGTGAGGGTCTTCTGGTCGAGGTCGACGAGCGCCTTCTTGTAGAAGTCCGCGCCCTGCGAGAGGACCACGTCTTCCCACAGCGTCAGGTCCTGCCACGGCTGGCCGCCGGCTGCGACCGGCTGGATGCCCGCTGCCTTCATCTTGTCGGCGAGCGCGAAGAATTCCGGCCACGTGGTCGGCGCCTTGCCGCCCACCTTGTCGAGCGCAGCCTTGTTGATCCACACCCAGTTCACGCGGTGCACCGAGAAGGGAGCGGCGACGTAGTGGCCGTCCGCGTGCATGATCTTGTCGATCTGCGGCGGCAGGTTGGCCTTCCAGTCGGTTGCGGAGGAGTCGACGTTCACCAGCACGCCCTGCTCAGCCCATTCCTGGATCAGCGGACCCTTGATCTGGGCGGACGTCGGCGCGTTGCCCGAGATCACCTGGGTCTTCAGTGCGGTCATGGCCGCCGCGCCCGCGCCACCGGCGACCGCGAAGTCCTTCCACACGTAGCCCTGCTTCTGCATGTCGTCCTTGAGGACGCCGACGGCCTTCGACTCGCCGCCCGAAGTCCACCAGTGCAGCACTTCGAGGGACTCTGCTGCTTGCGCCGTAGCGACGCCGCCCATCAGACCTGCGGCGCACAGGGCGCCCATGATCGCGCGGAATTTCATTGCTTATCTCCTCCAGACACCTGAACAAAAAACGATTGGCCCCTGATCGCCAGGGTGCGGTGGTTGGTCAAACAGGCAAAAACAGGCAAAACACTGGACGGACGGGCGCCGGAGTGCCGCGCGCGTGCTTTTCATTAGATGCGCGCGGGCCGCGTGCCGGTTACCGGCCGCAGGACGCTCAAGAGATGAGTGGTTCGGGATGCAACTTGACTGTCTCCTCTTTTGATTTTCACCGGCCACCTGGCCGGCCGAGGCGCCGCACGCGTCACGCGGCCTTGAAGCCCCATCACGCGGCGAACCGGGTGCACGGCTCAGTGTCAAGCCGGGCTTTGTCCCGCGATGTTCTCCATTACCATGAGGGGGCATTCCGTCCGCCCGGAAAACCGCGCCAGACCGCCTTGCAGGCCGTGCCTCACGCTTTTTTCATCGAATGAACGTTACCTCTTGATTTGGATTGTAGTTAAACTACAATTCAGTGTCAAAAAAAATTTTATCGGACTACGGCCGCCCGATCGCCCCCATCGCGCCCACATCCCAGGGCAACCGATGTACCCTGCTGCGGCCACTCAGGACTGTGACGGAGACTCATGCAAAACACCGATTCAGGTTTCACGTTCGTGCTCTTCGGCGCCACCGGCGACCTGGCGATGCGCAAGATTCTCCCGGCCCTGTATGAAGCGCACCGTTCAGGCATGCTCGCCCAGGCCGGCAAGATCGTCGGCGTCGCGCGTCACGAAGAGGATCGCGCGGCCTATATCCAGTGGGTCGACGATCACGTCAAGCCGCACGTCGCGAAGAACGGCGGCCTCGAGGAAAGCGCGTGGGCCAGTTTCCTCGAGCGCATCGTCTATGTGAAGCTCGACCTCTCGCGCGCCGAAGACTTCACGCATCTGCGCGACGGCATCGCGTCGCTGCCCGGCATCCGCGTGTTCTATCTGGCCACGGGCCCGTCGCTCTTCGTGCCGATCTGCCGCGCGCTCGCCGCTGTCGGCCTGAACGAAAACGCGCGCATCGTGCTGGAAAAGCCGCTCGGCTACGACCTCAAGTCGTCGAACGCCATCAACGACGCCGTCGGCGAGATCTTCGCCGAAGGCCAGATCTACCGGATCGACCACTACCTCGGCAAGGAGCCGGTGCAGAACCTGCTCGCGCTGCGCTTTGGCAACGCGCTCTTCGAGCCGCTGTGGCGCCGCGAATGGGTCGAGAGCATCCAGATCACGATTGCCGAAGAACTGGGCGTCGAAGCGCGCGGTGATTTTTATGACAACACTGGCGCGTTGCGCGACATGGTGCAAAATCACCTGTTGCAGTTGCTCTCGATCGTCGCCATGGAGCCGCCGCATTCGATGGATTCGGATTCGGTGCGCGACGAAAAGCTTCGCGTGCTGCGCGCGCTCAAACCGGTCAACCCGCTCGACATCAGCAAGGTCGCGGTGCGCGGGCAGTATCACGCGGGCGTGATCCGCGGCCAGTCGGTGCCGGGCTATGCGACCGAGCATGGCGTGAACCCGGACAGCCACACCGAGACCTTCGTCGCGCTCAAGGTGGAGATCGAGAACTGGCGCTGGGCGGGCGTGCCGTTCTTCCTGCGCACCGGCAAACGGCTTGCCGACCGCGTGGCCGAGATCGTGGTGAACTTCCGCCCCGTGCCGCATTCGGCGCTCGGCGCGCCGGCGCTGCGCCCGGGCGCGAATCGCCTCGTGATCCGCCTGCAGCCGAACGAGAACATCCGCCTCTACTGCCTCGCGAAGCAGCCCGGCGAAGGGATGAATCTCGCGAGCGTGCACCTGGATCTCGCGTTCGACCGGTTCTTCCGGGAAGGACAGATGGAGGCCTACCAGCGCCTCCTGCTCGACGTGATCAACGGGCGCCTCGCGCTCTTCGTGCGCCGCTACGAACAGGAAGCGGCGTGGACGTGGGTCGAGCCGATCTTGAACGAGTGGGCAGCAACGCCGCGCGCGCCCAAGCCGTACGCGGCGGGCACGTGGGGACCGGCGGCCTCGAGCGCGATGCTCGCGCAGCACGGGACCTGCTGGCTCGAAGAAGAGAATTGATGTGATGACATGGCGGCGCGCCCAGCTCGCGCGACGCCGGACCGGACAGATGAACTACCCCGCAGACCTACAAAAAAGCAGCATGGAGGAGAAGTGATCGAGCTTCACGTATTCGACGACCCGCGCGTCCAATCCGACGCGCTGGCGCGAGCCGTGGGCGACGCGCTACATGCGTCGCTCGCCGCTCGACAAGCCGCGCCCGGCACGACGGCGCGCCGTGCAACGCTCGCCGTCTCCGGCGGCACGAGCCCGCGCCCCTTCCTCGAGGCCCTTTCGACGCACCGTTTCGACTGGGCGCATATCGACGTCACGCTCGTCGACGACCGCTGGGTGCCGGACACCGACTCCGCAAGCAACGCGCGCCTCGCGCGCGAAACGCTGCTCACGCACGAAGCGGCCAGAGCGCACTTCCTGCCGCTCGTCGACGTGGCGCAGGATCTCGACGCGCATGTCGCCGCGCTCAACGCCGACCCGGCCCGCAAGCTGCCGAACGTCGCCGTGCTCGGCATGGGCGAGGACGGCCACACGGCCTCGATTTTCGCCGACGCCCCCGAATGGCACGAAGCCATCACCACGCCGCGCCCGTTCGTGGCCGTGCATCCGCAGGCAGCTCCCCACGCGCGCGTCTCGTGGTCGATGAAGGCGCTGC
>DATBXG010000367.1:0-5739 GCA_036514415.1 Paraburkholderia sp. | reverse complement strand
GGCGGCGAGCCACCAGTTCGCGCCCGAACCGCACGATGATGGACACATGCCCATGTGTCGGAGCGCGGACGACAACGCACTGCCCGCCTGTTGGCGAGCACACGACCAATGCACGAGGCAGTCAGCGCGCGCTGCCATGAGCAGAACGCGCCCCCGAGCCGCGGCGTCTTATGGGGCAAGGCTCACCGCGAAGCGGCGCGCAGTCGTCGCTCCTCGCCAAAAAATGGCATGCTGCTTGCAAGGTATGGGCGGAACGCCGCGCACACGCGGCCATCATCTTGACGGAGAATAGTCATGACCTCGCTCGCCATCACCGACCTTCACATACAGTGCGATATCGACCACAAGGCGATGTCGTTCATCCGGGGCGCGGGCGCGCCGTGGGTGTTCGGCTGGATACAGCCCTACGAGCCCGCACAGCCTTCCGCACTCGGACCCGTCATCAATCTCTATCAGACCAACAACACGTTCTACGCGAATCAGGTCATCAATCAGTACCAGACGCTCGACGTGACCAATTCCGCTTCCAATTCGAATGTGACCGTGGGCGTGGGGCAGAACGGCAGGAATAATGGACTCGTCGCGTAGCCTATGGAGGCCTGATCGTGGCAAGCGCGTTATTGTGGAGCTCGGCATCGCGCACGGACGTGGGCCGTGTCCGGGCGCTCAACGAGGATGCATGTCTCGATCTGCCCCAGCGGGGTCTGTGGGCAGTGGCCGACGGTATGGGCGGCCATACGGCGGGAGACCTGGCGAGCGGCATGATCGTGCGCTCGCTCGGCGCGCTCACCGCACCCAACTCGCTCGTCGCCTTCTCGGCGGCCGCGCGCGGCACCTTGCAGACGGTGAATCACCAGTTACGCGAGGAAGCGGCGCGGCGCGGCGTTCGCATGATCGGCAGCACGGTCGCCGTGCTCATGGCGAGGGGACGCGAATGCGCCTGGTTGTGGGCGGGCGACAGCCGCATCTATCTCTATCGCGACGCACGCCTCGAGGCGCTCACGACCGACCACAGCTATGTGGCGGAGCTTCAGGCGCAGGGGCATTTGAGCGCGGAAGCCGCGCGCCACCATCCATCGCAGCATCTGATTACACGGGCCGTCGGTGCGGCAGACTGGCTTGAACTCGACGAAGGCCGCGTCGTCGTGCGAGACGGAGATATTTTTCTGATATGCAGCGACGGCCTCAGCAACGAAGTGCAAACGCCCGAGATGGCGCGCACGCTGGAAGCCGGCGATTGCCAGCACGCGGCCGAAACGCTGGTCGATATGGCCTTGCAGGCCGGCGGGCGCGACAACATCACCGCTGTGGTCGTGCGGGTGGACGATCCCGTCGCCGCGGATCATACGCTCGTGAATCCCGCCGTGGAGCGCTGAGCCTTTGCTCAGGATTCCTTCTCGTGATTCGCCTTGTCCGCGTGACGAAAATCCTTCGAGTGGATGCCGTGCTTCTTGAGCAGCATCTGCAAATGCGACCGGTTCATGTCGCAGCGGCGCGCAAGCTCCGCCACCGTGCCGCCGGTCTCCTGCAGCCCGCGCTCGAGGAATGCGCGCTCGGCTTCATCGCTCGCGGCGCGCTTCGCGTCGCTGAGCGACAGCGGCGCCCCCGACGCTTCCGCTTCCACGGCACGCAGCGCCTGCCCCGCCGTGCGTGGACGGATATCGTCGGGCAGATGCTCGATATCGGCGGTGTCGCCCGCGAGGCAAGAAAGCCGGTAGACGAGATTGCGCAGCTCGCGGATGTTGCCCGGGTAGGCATATGTGAGCAGGAAATCGCGCAGCTTGGGCGTCAGCTTGAGGGGCCGGCGCTTGAGCTGGCTGGCCGCCTCGTCGCCGAACCAGGCGATGAGCAAGGGGATTTCGTCGTTGCGCTCGCGCAGCGGGGGCAGCGTGACGTGAATGACGCTCAGGCGATAAAAGAGGTCCTCGCGAAACTGCCCCTGCGCGGCGAGCTCGCGCAGATTCCGGTTGGTCGCCGCGACGATGCGCGTGTCGACCGCAATCGGCTCGTCCGAGCCCACGCGCTGGATTTCGTGTGATTCGAGCACGCGTAGCAGTTTCACCTGCCCTTGCAGCGGCAGCTCGCCGATTTCGTCGAGAAAGATCGTGCCGGTGTGCGCGCTTTCGAACTTGCCTTTGCGATCGTTCGACGCGCCCGTGAACGCCCCCCGGCGATGGCCGAACAGTTCCGATTCGAGCAGGTTTTCGGGGATCGCGCCGCAGTTGACCGAGATGTACGGGCGGTCGGCGCGCCCGCCGTTGGCGTGGATGACCTTCGCCATCAGCTCCTTGCCGGTGCCGCTTTCGCCGTCGATCAGAACGGGCAGATCCGTCGGCGCCGCCTTCTCCGCGATCTCGAGTGCCGCGAGCAGCTTCGGGTTGTCGCCAAATATGCCTTCGAATATGAAGCTGCGCTCGATGAGCGCTTCGCGCCGCCGGTGCGCCGAGGGCGTGAGCGCCTCCGGCTGTTCGGGCGCGTTGGCAGAGTCGGTAGTATCGAGCCCATCGAGCGCCCCTGGCGCCTCGGCCGCTGCCTCGACGAACCGCTCCTTGCGCGAGAGCTGCATGACTTCGTCGCGCAGCGCGTTCGACTGGTTGAGGAGCTTTTCGATATCGGCGCGTTCGAGCCGCGGCGCCCAGCGCAGCGTGGAGCGCAGGATCTCGATCTTCTCCAGCAGCCCGGCATAGGACACTACGGAGCTGCCGAATCCGTGCGGGTCGAAGAGCTTCATGATGCACCCAGTTGTTTCTGGACGAGCTGGTAATACATGCCCTTGCGCTCGACGAGTTCTTCATGCCGCCCCTGCTCCACGATGGCGCCTTCATACAGCACGAGAATCTTGTCCGCGCGCATGATGGTGCTGAGCCGGTGCGCGATGATGAGCGCCGTGCGCCCCTGGAGGATGTCGTGCATGTTCGAGAGGATGTTGCTCTCCGACTGCGTGTCGAGCGACGAGGTGGCTTCGTCGAACACGAGCAGACGCGGGTCGTGATAGAGCGCGCGCGCAATGCACAGGCGCTGTATCTGCCCGCCCGAGAGGCCCATGCCGCGTTCGCCCACCACCTGCTCGTAGCCGAGCGGCATCTTGCTGATGAACGCGTGCGCGTCGGCCATGCGCGCCACTTCCTCCATGCGCCGCCAGTCCGGGACCGCGTCGCCGCAGGCGATGTTCTCCGCGATCGTGCCGGAAAACACGAGGTTGGTCTGCATCACATAGCCGACCTGCGCGCGAAAGTACGCGTGGTCGATCGTGCTCATGTCGTAGCCGTCCACGTTGATCTTGCCCTCGGTCGGCGCGTAGAAGCCCACCAGCAGTTTCGCGAGCGTCGTCTTGCCCGAGCCGCTGCGCCCGACGATCGCCACCATCTGCCCGCGGCCCACCGAAAAGCTGATGTTTTCCAGCACATAAGGCGTTTCGTTGCCGCCATAGCGGAAATACACGCCGTTGAATTCGATGTCGCCCTGCAAGTCGGGCAGCAGCACACGCGAGCCGAGGTCGGCGGGCTTCTGCTCGGGCTCGATGTCGAGCACGTCGCCCAGGCGCTCCATCGCGACCGCCGCGTCGTTCATCAGGCTCCAGAGGCCAACCAGGCCCATGAGCGGCGCGAGCACGCTGCCCATGAAGGCATTGAACGCGATCAGCTGCCCGATGCTCAGCTCCTGATTGAGCACGAGCGTGGCCCCCGCCCAGAGAATCACGATCGTGGTGGCCGCGTTGAGCAGCTGGCTGCCCAGTCCCACGAGAATGTGGAACGCCTGCGCGCGGTACTGCACTTCCAGCGACTTCGCGTATTTGTGCTCCCACTTCAGGCGCACCGCCCGTTCAATGCCCATGCCCTTGACGGTCTCGACGCCGCCCAGCGTTTCCATCAGCATCGAGCGCGCGTCCGTGGACACGGAGAACACCTCGCGCGCATAGCGCTTGATGCGCGGCGTGGCAAGCGCAGTGAGCGCCATGATGGGAATGACGAACGAGATGAGCAGCAGCGTGAGCTTCACGTTGTAGAGAAACATGATCGTGAAGTAGATGAAGATCATCAGCAGGTTGAGCGCCGTGGTGACCGTGGATTCGGTCAGGAACGCGCGTATGGTCTGGTTCTCCTGGAAGCGCGCGAAAATGTCGCCCGTTTTGCGGCGCGCGAAGAACGAGAACGGCAGCGACATGGTGTGCTTGAAGAACTGGGACATCATCGCGAAGTCGAGACTGCGCACCATGAAATTCGACAGGTGCGCGCGGATCGTCGTCATCAACTGCGTGAACACGTGCGAGATGACGAGCCCGACGATCAGCAGATGCAGCAGGCTCACGTTCTGGTGGACGATCACGCTGTCGAGGATGTTCTGGATGATGAGCGGCGGCACCACGCCCAGCATCTGGATCACGAAGGTCGCGAGGAACAGGTGCGCGAGGATTTTCCGGTACGGCAGCAGATAGCCGACGAAGCGCACCCACGGCGAACGCGTGGCCGCCTGCGCGCCCGTGGTTTCCCCCGCCGTGAAGAGCAGACAGGTGCCGTTCCAGCCGCGCTCGAACGCTTCGACGCTCAGCTTGCGAAAGCCGAGCGCCGGATCGGCCACCCGCACCCACTGCTTCGACACGCCATACACGACGATGTAGTGATAGCCCTCCCAGTGAGCGATGAAGGGCAGCTCGAAGCCCTGCAGCGCTTCGTACGTGCAGTGCACGCCGCGCGTCGTGAAGCCGAGCGACTCGCCGGTGCGCGCGAGACTGTCGAGCGTCGCGCCCTGCGTCGTCACGTTCGCGAGATCGCGCAGCTTGCCGAGCGTCATCGGAATGCCGTAGTGCCGGCAGATCATCGCGAGGCACGCTGCGCCGCAATCCATCTCCTCGGCCTGCTCGACCAGCACGAAGCGCTTGATCACGCGCTCGCTGAATGTCGCGTCCGCACCGCTGTCCACCGCAACCGGCCGGCTGCGGCGCTCGGCGAGCTTCTTCTGCCGTTGCAATTCCCGCTCGTTGAAGCGCACGCGCTCTTCCAGCACCTCGCGCAGCTTCGGGTTGCGCTCCAGCATGAAGTGGACGGTCTTCTCGGGAATCACCAGAAGCCGTACATCGGTGAGCGCCGTGACGCTCGCGTGCTGGTCCTGGCGCAGCAGACACGCGCGCTCGCCGAAGATCTCGCCCGCGCCCAGCTTCGCCAGCTGGTACACGCCACCGCCTTCCTCGCGTGAGATGCTGACCTCGCCCTGGCGCACGACATAAAGGCGCATGTCGCCGCCTGCGCCCTGGTGGATGATCTCCTTGCCCGCGCTCACGCGCTTGACACCAACGCTCGACACATACTCTTCCAGCTCGGCGCGGGACAGCTTGCCGCGCAGGTCGAAACGCGCAGCTACGCGTTCGGCGACACGCTGTGCAAGCGCGGCGAGCCGGCCGCCGGACTCTATGTGATTCGCTCGGGCTCCGTGCGCCTCATTGCCGAGGAACGCGGCAAGGAAATGAGCCTCGGCGTGCGCAAGGAGCGCGAGGTGTTCGGCGAGATCGCGATGCTGCGCGACTACTGGCACGAAGTGTCGGTGCGCGCGTCCGCGAAGACCGAGGTGCTCTGCATCCCGCGCGCGGCGCTGGAGCCGCTGCTGGCCGCGAACCCGGCCGCGCAGTCGTTCGTGACGAGCTATGTGGCGATCAGCTCCGCTGGCGGTTTCGTCACGCGGCTCTTTGACCTGCGCGGCAAGCTGTCCCGCGCCGAGCTGGAAGAGTATGTGTCGAGCGTTGGT
>DATBXG010000366.1:0-4274 GCA_036514415.1 Paraburkholderia sp. | reverse complement strand
GAGCCAGTGAGGCTTGCGCGGGCCTGTTGCCGTTCATTGCCGTAGCGCGGCGCATTTTCGCGACTTTGAGAGGTCACGATCGTGCCGCCGCAATCCATTCAATCAGGGAAGCCATACACCATGTCTGACGAGAACAACCAGCCGTTCTTCAACATCCAGCGCATCTACCTCAAGGACATGTCGCTCGAGCAGCCGAATTCGCCGGCCATCTTCCTTGAGCAGGACATGCCCTCGGTGGAAGTGGAAGTCGACGTCAAGGCCGAGCGCCTCGCCGAGTCGGTGTTCGAAATCATCGTCACCGGCACCGTCACGGCCAAGGTCAAGGACAAGGTTGCGTTCCTGATCGAAGCCAAGCAAGCCGGCATTTTCGACATCCGCAACATCCCGGCCGAACAGGTCGATCCGCTCGTCGGCATCGCATGCCCGACCATCCTGTTCCCGTACCTGCGCTCGAACATCGCCGACGCGATCACGCGCGCGGGCTTCCCGCCGATCCACCTGGCCGAGATCAACTTCCAGGCGCTCTACGAGCAACGCCTGCAGCAGCTCGCCCAGCAAGACGGCGCAAGCAAGGCAACGCACTAACTGCGTTGCTCGTCTCCACGAACTACCGGTGCGGAGTATCGGAATGAACATCGCCGTTCTCGGCGCCGGAGCGTGGGGCACCGCGCTGGCAGGGCATCTCGCCCAGGCGCATCACACCGTGTTGTGGGCGCGCGATGGCGCGCTCGTCGACACCATGCGCAAGACGCACGAAAACGCCCGCTATCTCGCGGGCGTCGCGCTGCCCAGGACACTTCAGTACGAAACGGATCTCGCCGCCGCGCTCGACCATGCGTCGGGCGAGGCGGATCTCGTCGTGCTCGCCACGCCTGTGGCGGGCCTGCGCGGCATGCTTTGCACGTTGCGCGACATGGGGCGCGTGCCCGCGCACTTCGTCTGGCTCTGCAAGGGCTTCGAAGCCGAAACGCAGTTGATGCCGCACCAGGTCGTGGCGGCCGAGCTGCCGGGCCACGCGAGCAACGGCGTGCTGTCGGGGCCGAGCTTCGCGCGCGAAGTGGCCGAGGGCTTGCCCGTCGCTTTGACGGTGGCGAGCGCGTCGGCCGACTGCCGCGAACGCACGCTCGCCGCGTTCCATCACCGCGCCATGCGCATCTACACGGGCGACGACGTGGTTGGCGTGGAGGTGGGCGGCGCGGTCAAGAACGTGCTTGCGATCGCGACCGGCATCTCGGATGGTTTGGGCCTCGGCTTGAATGCGCGCGCCGCGCTCATCACGCGCGGCCTCGCGGAGATGACGCGCCTTGGCGTCACGCTCGGCGGGCGCGCCGAAACCTTCACGGGCCTGACCGGCCTGGGCGACCTCATTCTCACCGCGACGGGCGACCTCTCGCGTAACCGCACCGTGGGCAAGCAGCTCGCGAGCGGGCGCACGCTCGACGACATCCTCGGAGCGCTCGGCCATGTGGCCGAAGGCGTGCGCTGCGCGCAGGCCGTGCTGGCGCTGGCGCGCGATCATGGCATCGACATGCCGATCACCCAGGCGGTATGCGCCGTGCTGTTCGACGGTGTCGCGCCGCGCGACGCCGTGAGCAAGCTGCTCAGGCGCGACGCGAAGGCGGAGTAGGGCGTCCGCGCATCGGGCCCTGCTGCGCCGTAGCACTGATCGCTCGCCCTGCGTGGGATCGGAGCGCCCTGCGTGAGACCGGAGTAAGTGCTGAAGCACTAACTCCGGATCGCAAAGCGCTAACTCCGGATCGCTCGCCCTGCGTGGGACCGGAGCGCCCTGCGTGAGACCGGAGTAAGTGCTGAAGCACTAACTCCGGATCGCAAAGCGCTAAAGCACTAACTCCGGATCGCAAAGGAGGACCGTATGCTCATCATTGGAAACTGCCGCATCGAGGCGCAGGCCGTGGACATCACCACCCTGGCCGTCGATGCAATCGTCAACGCCGCAAATTCCTCGCTGCTAGGCGGGGGCGGCGTGGATGGCGCGATCCACCGCGCCGCCGGGCCGGACTTGCTGCGCGAGTGCGAGACCCTCAATGGCTGCCCGACCGGCGACGCCAAAATCACCAGCGGCTATCGCCTTCCCGCGAAACACGTGATCCATACCGTGGGCCCCGTCTGGTACGGCGGCGGTCATGACGAGGCGCGTCTGCTCGCTTCGTGCTACCGGCGCTCGCTCGACTGCGCGCGCGAGGCGGGCGTGACGAGCATCGCGTTTCCGGCGATCAGTTGCGGCATCTACCGTTTTCCCGCCGACGACGCCGTGACGATCGCTGTCGCGACCGTCATCGACGAGCTGCCGACGTCATCCGCGCTCGCGCATGTGATCTTCGCGTGCTTCGACGAGGCGATGCTGATGCGCTACGAGCGTGAGCTAGCCCGCAAGGCGTAGCGCCCCACTCGCGTCATTCGCCGCCTTCGAACCCCGCCTGGCGCCACGCTTCGAATACCACGACCGCCACCGTATTCGAGAGATTCAGGCTGCGGTTGCCGGGCCGCATCGGCAGGCGCACGCGCTGTTGCGTCGCGAAGCGATCGAGCACCGCGTCGGGCAGGCCGCGCGTTTCCGCGCCGAACACGAACCAGTCGCCGGGCTGGAATGCGTGTGCGTGAAAGCGCCCCGAGCCGCGCGTCGTGAACGCGAACATGCGCGACGGATCGGGCGCCTCCTTCGCGATGAACGCATCCCAGTTGCTGTGCACGTGCATTTGCGCGTACTCGTGATAGTCGAGGCCCGCGCGGCGCATCTTCGTGTCGTCGAGGGGAAAGCCGAGCGGCTCGATCAGATGCAGCCGCGCCCCCGTGTTCGCGCACAGGCGGATCACGTTGCCGGTGTTCGGCGGGATTTCGGGCTCGACGAGAACGACGTTGAACATGACGATGAAACTCTCCCGATGTCTTGAATAGTAGTGAGGCCGATCAGTCCTTCGGCGTGCGCAGCGCGACGAAGTTGGTCACGCGCCGTGCGCCCGCGGCCTTGAGCGTGCGCGCGAGCGCGTCGAGCGTGGCGCCCGAGGTCATTACGTCGTCGACCACGCCCACGTGCTGGCCGGCGAGCGGCCGCGCTAGCGCGAACGCGCGCCCGACGTTGCGGCGGCGTGCTTCACGATCGAGCTTCGATTGCGGCGCCGTATGCAGAATGCGTCGCACGAGCGTGGCGTCCGCCTGCGTGCCCAGCCGGCGCGCGAGCGGCTGCGCGATCTGCCAGGCCTGGTTGTAGCCGCGCTCGATGAGGCGTTCGCGCGACAGCGGCACCGGCACGACGATCTCGGGCGTGCCGTGTGTATCGAGGTGGTCTTGCGCGGCGAGCGCGAGGCGTCGCGCGAACTCCTCGCCGAGTGCAAGGCGCGCGCGAAACTTCAGGCCGCGCGCGAGCAGGTCGAGCGGCGCACGATAGTCGGCGAGCGCAAGGGTGACGTCGAACGCAGGCGGCGCGTCGATGCAGGCTTCGCAGCGGTAGCGCCTGCGTTCCATTGTTTGTCCCGTCGTGCGGCGCCTGTGCGCGAGCGGCATGGCGCACACCGTGCAGCGCAGGCGCGCCTCGTTCCAGTACGCCGCATCGCAGCACACGCAGAGCATGGTTCGCGACAAATTGCCGCATAATGGGCACAGGTTCGGCAGTACGAAGTGGGCCAGTTGCGACAAATGCGGCGCAAACAGCAACGGCACTCGCGCCCGCGCTTTCCGGCACGCACGCACAACGCCCGCAAGACGAGTGCGGTTCGATTCGGGCGGCATGACACGCGATGCATTGCGTGACTCACGTGAAAAAGGGCGCGGCGGCATGGAAGGACGGCCCCGGCAAGGGCGCGCGTAACTGAAAGGATGGGAGTGAGCGAGTATACTTCGCAGACTTCGCCAATACGACCGACATGTCCCCGTCTCCCGCAAGAACTGGCCGTCCGGACTATGACACCCGGCACCTGCGGCGCATCTTCGATCGCCGTGCGGCGACTTTCGACGAGGTTGCCTTCCTTCCGCGTGAAATCGCGCAACGCATGCGCGAGCGTCTCGAATACATCAAGGTGAGTCCCGCCGCGGTGCTCGACGTCGGCTGTGGCCCCGGCGACGACCTGCCCGGCCTGCGCGAGCGCTTTCCCGAAGCGCCCGTGTTCGGCACCGATCTTTCCCTCGCCATGCTGCGCCGCGCGCGCGGGCACGATGCCGCCGACACGAGCTGGCGCCGCTTTCTGCCCGCATCGGTTGGCCGTGCGCTCGGTTCGCGCGGTCCGCGTGTTACGCAGGCCGACTTTGCCGAGCTGCCG
>DATBXG010000365.1:0-3917 GCA_036514415.1 Paraburkholderia sp. | reverse complement strand
GGGTAGCGCTCATCGGCAGATCTTGAAGGGGTTCGGGGAGCGTGGCGCATTGCGCGTGCCCGCACCGGGGCGCACGCGGTGGGCGAACCCGTGCGCCACTCAGTGCGCAGTGGCCGGCGCCTGCGCGTCCATCTTACCCTGATCGCCGTGCAGCCGCTCGACGTGCGGTTTGGACCACGGGCCGGTGATCGCGAAGTCCATCGCGAAGGCGTGCTCGAGCGTGTGCGAGAGCACGATGTCACCGACCAGCGCGCCGAGGCCGAAGAACGGATTGACGATCGCCGCCGCGATCACGCCCGCGCCCGCGCTGACCGTGGGCACCACGTGCACGCGCAGGTCCTGGGTCTCGTGCGCGAGGTCGACGCTGCCCGTCATCGTCGCGCGCCCGGGCGCGGTCACGAGCTTGAAGTCGTTGGTGCTGCCGATGCCGCTCTGGATCTTCGCGGTGGCCGTCGCGCTCGTGAAGGGCAGCCCCGAGCCGATGATGTCGCGGAAGTCCGTCGTCGCGAAGCGCGCGAGGCTTTGCAGGCTCAGCACGCCGAGCAGCCTCGCCACGCCCGGATCGACCTTGAGGATCTGGCCGTGATGCAGGTCGAGCGCGAGGTTGCCGTTGAGCGACGGGAAGTCGATGCGAGTCGGGCCGCCCTGCCACTCCAGGTTGCCCGAGAGCGTGCCCGAGCCGCTCTTGAGCACGTGCGGCCTGCCTGCGCGCTCGAGCAGCGCGCCGGCGTCCTTGATGTCGAGATGGAAGTCGAGCGCGGTGCGGCGCGGCGTCTGCATGCCGCCGGCGGCCGAGTCGTCGCTCGTGCCGGTGTCGCCCACCGCGCGCCAGTTTTCCGTGGCGGTAAGGTGCGCGTCCGGGTTGCTGATGTCGAGCTGGTCGAGCTGCCAGACCGGCACGCCGTTGTCGTCGTAGTTGTGCGCGTTGACCTGGAGGCGGCCGAGGTCGTGATCGCGCACGATGAGCTGGTTCACGACGAGGTCGATCGACGGCATGTTCTGCAAGGGTTGCGACATCGCCTGGCCGAGCAGGTCGTTTTCGGTGGCGGCGGGCACGACGAGGCGCGCGAGCCGCGCTTCGAGCGTGCCCGGTGCGCCAGGCACGTCGCCCGGCTTCCACGAGACGTGGCCGGAGACCTGGTTGGAGGCGACGTTCGCCTGCCATTCGTTGCCGCGCTCGCCCGTGCGCGACGCGCCGAGCACGACGTTCTCCCAGTGGCGCTTGAGCAGCGTGAGCATGCCGACGTGGACGGCGAAGCGCGAGGGCAGGAACTGGCCGACCGCGCCGTTGGGGGCGAGCGCGGCTGCCGCGGTGGTCGCGGTGGTCGCGGTGGGGGGCTGCGGCGCGGTTCCCCGTGCCTGTGCGCCGTTCGCCACAGCCGCGCGTGCCGGCGGCGCGGCAGGCGTCAGCGCCGCCGTCCCGCGCAACTGCTGCACCACGGCGCGCCAGGCGTCGGCGTCGAAGGCCGGAAGATCGACGGCCGCCGTCACGCCTTCCGAGGGCAGATCCGCGGGCCGGTTCATGCCGATCGCGCCGCGCAGCACCTCGGGCACGTGACCCGGATGGCGGCGCATCACATAGTGCGCGGCGAGCGGGCCGAGCGTGAGCTCGGCGTGCTGGAACGCGGCGGCGTCTGCGCCACCTTGTGCAGGGTCGCCCGTGCCGGGCTGCAATTCGAAGCTCAGCGGCATCGGCGTGCCGGCCGCCTTGCCGAACGGCGCGGGCAGATCGAGCGCCAGGCCTGTGAGATCGGCGTCGGCCTTCACGTCGGGCAGGCGCCCGCGCTGCCCGGCCACCGAAAGCGAGTAGGGCGCCGCGCCCGCAAGGCGCCCGAGCGCCGCCGCCGCCATGCCATGCAGGTTCAGCCCGCGCGCGGCATCGACGGCCACGTCGCCCGCCACGTTCACCGCATAGCGCCCGTCCTCGCGCAGCCCGCCGCTCGCGCGCAGGTCGCCGCCCAGGAAGCGCGCCGTGAGCCGCTCGACATTGGCGCTGTGGTTCGTGAAGCGCACCTGGCCGGTGAGGTTCGAGACCGGCGGCACGTTTCTCGCGGTGAGCGTGTTGTTCTCGAAGCCTATGGCGCCCGCCACCAGCACCTTCGGCATGGGATGGCGCGGAATCGTGAGCTTGAGCGCGAGCGTGGCCGGTCCTTGCGCCTGCACCTTCGCGGTGGCGTGCTTCGACATGTAGCCGATCGAGCTGTTGTCCGCGTAGTCGAGCAGGTCCGCGAGCGGCCCGCGCCCGCTGCCCTCGATCACGATATCGGAGCCCTTGATGCCCAGCTCCTCGATGCGCCCGCTCACGTTGCGCAGCACGAAGTTGCGGTAGCGGCCGCGATCGACGTCGAAGCGCAGCTTGTTCTCGTGGAGCTTGAACACGCCGTAGATGTCGTCGAACGCCGGCCAGACGTTCGGCGCGCCGTTGCGCATCTTGCGCGGCGGGAACGGCGACGGGTCGAAGCGGCCGCCCGTGAATGGCGCGACGATGCGGAACTGGCCCGCCTCGGGGTCGCGCGAGTACGGGAATTTGGTCAGGTCGCCATGGACCTCGATCGTCGCGCCCTTCGACAGGCCCGCCTGCAGGCCGTGGCCGAGATAGTTGCGCGTCTTCTCGCTGATGCTGGTGGGCAGATAGCGCGGGATCGCCTTGACCTGCGCCTCGTCGAAATGCGCCACGAGGTCGAGCGAGCCGCGTCCCTTGCCGGGGTTCGTGTAGTGCGCGGTCATCTTCGCGCGCGCGTCGGCGTTCTCCACGCCGAGCTCGGCGACGTCGACGGCGAACGCCTTCATCCGGTTGCCGGGCTCGCGCTGGGAGGCCACCGTCCATTTGGCCGCGCCGTACAGCCGGTCGAACGTGAGGCGCGGGTTGTCGAACACGCCTGGCAGGGTGATGGCCGCGTTCGACGGATCGAGCTGGAGGGTGCCGCGTGACTCGTCGGCGTCGATGCGCCCCCAGAGGTTCTCGAAGCCGGGCAAGCCCGCGCGCGGGTGGCCGCGCGGCGTGAGGCCCGGCCCCGGCTCCTGCGCGTTCACGCTGATGCCTTGCAGGTCGCCCTTGAAGCGGTAGTGGGTGACCGGCTCGACGCCCGTGGAGCGCTGCTCGGCGGCGGCCTCGCCCGACTCGGGCTGCGCGCGCTCGAGGCCCAGCTCGTAGTTCGCCACCAGCCCGCGCGGGTCGAAGCGCACGAGCGCGCCCTGCACGCGCCCCGGCAGCGGCAGCGCGCGCATGAACTCGGCGAGGATGCCGAGATCGATGCGGTCGCCGCTCACGGTCAGCAACTGGCCGTGCTGGAGCGATTGCTGGCGAAAACGTGCATCGAGCGTCGTGAGTGCGAGCGAGCGCGTGAGCGGCGTGCCGTCGTCGAGCGGCGGCTGGCCCAGTTCGGCGTGGAGGTCGCGCAGCTTGAGTGTGTAATCGCCGGGCTCGACGCCCACGCTCCAGTGGAAGCTCGCGACCGGCACGTCGAGCAGCGGCTGCGTGGGCCGCACGCGCAGCGAAACGTTTGCCCCTTCGAGCGCGCCGCTCGCCGACAGGATGCGCCCGTTCGCGAAGTGCGCCCAGATCGCGTTGTCGATGCGCCCGGCGTAGGTGGCGATCGGGAAGTCGATGTAGCGCGCGAGCGTGGGCAGATCGACAGGGCCGGTCGAGAGGTAGGTGTCGCCGGTCCAGCCGATCGGCTTGCCTGCCTGCGTGGAATGCGCGTGCGTGAAGTGCGCGCGGAAGTCGAGCGGGCCGTGCAGCACGGTGCCTTCGGCCGGCGCCTGGAGCGCGATGCGGTGATCGTATCCGTCGTTGAGGATCGCGAGGCTGATGTGCGAGAGCGCGAGGTCGGGCGCGTCGCGCGTCGCGTCGCGCCAACGCAGCGTGCCCCCGCGCAGCACGATGGCTTCCTGGCGCATGAGCCAGGTAGTGAAGG
>DATBXG010000364.1:0-2735 GCA_036514415.1 Paraburkholderia sp. | reverse complement strand
GCACCTCGAGCGCCGCGACGAACGCACTGTCCTGGCGACGCACAAGCCACAGGAACAGCGCACCGAGCGAAAGCGCGAGCCCGAGGTCGAAGAAGCCCGGCAGCATCGCGCCCGTCGCCGTCTCGGCACAAGCGGCGCGCGCCAGCGCGAAACCCGCGATCGCGGCCCACGCCCCGACGAACCACACGGCGCTCACCACCCCTGAGCGCAACGACACGCGCTCGCCGCCAATCGCCAGCACGCCGCCGAGCGCGAGCATGGCGAAATTCCATGGCGAGAACGCGTAGACCAGCGGCGCAATCGCCCCTTGCTCATACAGCGCGAGATGGGCGAACGCGGCGGCCACGATCGCCGCCGCGCATAGCGTGAGATGACGCGACGCGCGCACGAATAGCAGAGCGAACGGCGCGACGAGATAGAACTGCTGCTCGACCGCGAGGCTCCAGAAGTGAGAAACGGTGCCGGGCCAGCCATCGTGCACCACGCCGATCCAGTAATTGGAGAGGAATACGAAATGCCAGGCGAGCCCAAGATCGACGTCGCGCTGGTAGAAGCTCGCATGCGCGATGGCGAGCGCAATGAGCAGCAGGTAATAGACGGGAAAAATGCGCAGCGCGCGCTTCATGAAAAAGACATACAGCAACGCGGCCGTGCGCGCGCCGTGCTGCTCGATGCGCAGCCGGTTGCGATGCAATTCGCCGATGATCAGATAGCCGCTGATTAGAAAGAACAGCCAGACCCCGATCTTGCCCGCGTCGATCGCGTCGACGTGGGCCTTGTGCGACAGGAATACGAGCACCACTGCGAGCGCCCGCAGGCCATCGAGGCCTTTCACGCGTCTTTCAACTCCCGCCATTGCCCTCCCCACTTCCGCTTACCGGTTCAGTATCAGACGAAAAAAGCGGAAATTAATCGGCAAGAAAAGCGACGGCGATGATTGCAGCTGCAATCATCGCCGTCATCTCAGGAGCAGGCACGCGCCCTGCTCGCGCAATTCGATGCTTCATTCAACCCGTTGAAACAAGGGTTGAACGGCAGATCACGCGCGCAGGAGCAGCACGGCCGCCTGCGCTTCGATCCCTTCGCTGCGGCCGAGATAGCCAAGCTTTTCGTTCGTCTTCGCCTTCACGTTGACGCGCTCGACCGGCAGGTTCAGGTCCTCGGCGATCGTCTTGCGCATCGACTCGATGTGGGGCGCGAGCTTGGGCGCCTGCGCGATCACCGTGGTGTCGACGTTCACGAGCGTGAAGCCCGCCTCCTGCACGCGGCGCAGGCATTCGCGCAGCAGCACGCGGCTGTTCGCGCCGTAGAACTGCTTGTCGGTGTCGGGGAAATGGCGGCCGATGTCGCCGAGCGCCGCCGCGCCGAACAGCGCGTCGGTGATGGCGTGCAGCAGCACGTCGGCGTCCGAGTGGCCGAGCAGGCCGCGATCGTAGGGGATCGTCACGCCGCCGAGCACGAGCGGGCGGCCGGGCACCAGCGCGTGCACGTCGTAGCCTTGTCCGATTCTGATGTCCATGTGTGGGGTTCCGGGTAGTTGGGTTGCGGTGCGCTTACTCTGCGGGCCGGCTCAAGATCGCTTCGGCGAGCGCGAAGTCTTCGGGGTACGTCACCTTGAAATTGCGCAGGCTGCCCTGCACGAGACGCGGCGCATGGCCAAGCCATTCGATCGCGCTCGCTTCGTCGGTGAGGTCGTGGCCGTCCTGCTGCGCGCGCTCGATGGCGGTGCGCAGCATGCCGATGCGGAACATCTGCGGAGTCTGGGCCTGCCAGAGGCCGTCACGCGCCTCGGTGCGGGCAATGCGTGCGCCGGCCGCTGGGGATGTCGCATCGACTTTCGGCGCGACGCGCTTGAGCGTGTCGGCCACGGGAAGCGCCATGATGCCGCCCACGGGATCGTCCTTGAGCGTGTCGACGAGCGTGCGGATCAGCGCAGGCGTGATCCCCGGGCGCGCCGCGTCGTGCACGAGCACCCAGTCGTCGTCGGTCGCACCGAATTCGGCGAGCGCGCCCAGGCCGTTGTAGACCGAGGCCTGGCGCGAAGCGCCCCCGCAGCGGCGCACCGCGAAGCGCAGACCGCCGAAGCGGCGCGCGTCGAAGTGGTTATCGTCGGGCGAAATCACCACGAGCGTCTGCGAGAATTCGTTGCAGGCGTCGAACGCGGCGAGCGTATAGTGCAGGAGGTCGCGTCCGGCAACGATTCGATATTGTTTCGGCATGGCCGAGCCCGACCGGCTGCCGGTGCCGGCGCACGGAATCAGGGCAAAGAGGCGTGAAGTCACGGTGTCGCGAGCCGCATGAGTCAAAGTAGAGGACGGATTTTATAATAGGTCCCTTACCCGCACGCCGGACGCCCGCAAAGACGTCCGCAAAAACGTGCGCACCAAGCGCCGGATTCTCTGGAATTCGAGCAGTGGCGCGCACGAAAGCGGTCACCCGAATCGCGCCTGCCCGCCCCGCCTCGCGCGGAGCCGAAGCCGTTCGTATGACCGCCGACGCCCGGCCTGTGCGGCCACGCGCATGGCTTTGCAATTGAAGGCTCGAACCCGGCCCCCAAATTCTGGCGTTGCACCTTGCCCGAATTTGCCAAAATAGCGGCCACCATACCGACACAAGCGTCGGCCACCCTGTTGCCTATGTCCGATATCGCCGCATCCTCGCAGTCACCGTCCCCCGTCGCCGTCGTCAAGCCGGGGCAGCGCTACGCGTTCGACGGCACGCACGGCTCGTCCGAT
>DATBXG010000363.1:0-2020 GCA_036514415.1 Paraburkholderia sp. | reverse complement strand
CGGCAAGCCTGCCGCAAAAAGAAAAAATTGCGCCGCTTTTCAGCGATGTGAGCCGCCTCCCATGCCGCCGCCGTGGCCCATGCCGTTCCAGACGCCGCCGTGCCCGCCGTGGAAGCCACCATGCATGCCCGAAACCGGATGCATGTGAGGGCCGCCAGGATGGACATGATCCATGTGATGAAAATGATGGAAGCGGTCGATGAACACGAACGAGCCGCCCACGAACACGGGCGGCCACCAGCCGTACCACGGTCCGGCGTACCAGTTGGAGGAGTCGGTCCATGCCCCCGGGTAGACCAGCGTACCGTCGTTGCTCTGCACGATCTGCCAGGTGCCGTCGGGCTGCAGGCATGCAACGCCGCTGATCACTTGCGGCGCGCCGTCGATCTCCGCGGTGCCGGTGACGGTGCGGCATGCGGGCGGCGGGTAATAGGACCCGTCTGCGGCCTGCTGCGACGCAACCGGCGCCGAGCAGGCGCCTAGCAAGCAGGCCAGCACATTGAAGGCGAGAAGTTTGCGCATGATATCGCCCCTCGCGATGGACCGGCCGCGCGGCGCGCGGGCTGCACGCCAAGGCCGTGAAGACTCCATCGGTACGCCTTGCACGCGGCGCACGCGGTTTCATTCGCGCGGCTCACGTGTCATCTGCAAAACGAAGGGCATGGAGGCGCTATTCCTTTCGTCGCGGGCGCGTGGCCCGCGCCCCGATTACCACTTGTTGCCGCTGCGCGGCGGCCGTGCGCTTCATGCCTGCCAGTGCGTGACAAACGCGCGTATGTCATCGGTCACGCGTGCCGCGTGGTTGAAGTACATGCCGTGCGTGCCGCCTTCGTAGACTTTCAGCGTTGCGCGCGCGAGTGCGGCAGCCGTGGGAGCCCCGGTGATCTCCAGCGGCGCAGAGGCATCGCAATCGCCGTGCAACACGAGCGCGGGCACGTCGATCGCGGCCAGCTCGCGGCGGAAGTCCGTGGCCATCTGCACGCGGGGCAGTTGTGTAGCCGCGAAGAACGACGTGCGCAACATCATGTCCGCCGTCCACTGAACGGCCGTGCGCGAAGTGCCGGGGCTGAAGTAAGCCTCGGCGCGTCGTTCGATCCAGTCGGGAAACGATGTGCACATCTCGGCGATCGAGGCTTCGAAGAGGCTCGCATCGAGGCCTGCGGGATTGTCAGCAGTCTTGAGCAAGTATGGCGTCGACGCGGGAGACACCAGCACGATGCCCGCCACGCGGCGCGAGCCATGGCGGCTCAAATAGCGCACGATTTCCCCGCTCGCGAACGAATGGCCGACCAGCGTCACGCGCGCGAGGCCGCGTGCGTCGAGTACGGCTTCGAGGTCGTCGGCGAGCGTGTCGTAGTCGTAGCCGCGCCCCGGATCGCTCGAGCGGCCGTGCCCGCGGCGGTCGTACGCCACGCAGCGAAAGCCCGCGGCCGCGAGCGGCGCGCATTGGTAGTTCCACATGTCGGCGTTGAGCGTCCAGCCCGAGAGGAACACGAGCGGCGCGCCATCGCCCCAGTCGCGATAGTGCAATGCGGTGTCGTCGTCGATGCGGATGTAGCCGGGTTGGCGGGCATTGAGTGTGTCGCGTGCCATGGTCGTCGCTCCTTGCGGTTGGGTGGGTACGTGAGCACCATGGTCCGCGATGACGTGCGCGCTGGCGATTACGTCGGAGGTAATGGCCATGCGTACTCGTCGACACTGCGCGTTTCCGGCATGCGCAAAGGCAGCGTGAGCGCGCTCAGCGCAACGGCACCAGGCCAGTGCTAGATTCTTCACACGTACTGCCAACGTTCGGCAGCGATTCAGTCAGGAGACAAACATGGGCAACACCTCGCAGCGCCCGGCCTTCGGCGCGGCCGTCTATTACCGCGACCCGCTTGCCGCGCTCGACTGGCTCGAAAAGGCGTTCGGTTTCAAACGCCAGTTCGTCGTGACCACGCCGGACGGCAAGCTCGCCCACTCGGAAATGCGCTTCGAAGATGGCTACGTGATGATCTGCGGCGAGTGGCCCGGCATGCCC
>DATBXG010000362.1:0-12981 GCA_036514415.1 Paraburkholderia sp. | reverse complement strand
ACGCTCGCCCAACGCTCTTCCGCGGCCGCGAAGGAAATTCGCGAGCTGATCGCGAAATCGACGACGCGCATCGACGACGGCGCCAAACAGGTCAACGAGGCCGGCGACACCATGAGCGAGCTGATCGATGCCGTCGCGCGCACGAACGCGATCATGTCGGAAATCGCCGCTGCGACGCAGGAGCAGAGTCACGGGCTGAGCCAGGTCAGCATCGCCGTGAACAACATGGACAACGCCACCCAGCAGAATGCAGCCTTGGTCGAGGAAGCCGCTGCAGCAGCCAGCTCACTCGAAGACCAGGCGCGAATGCTCGCGGCGACGGCAGCGCAGTTCACGCTCGGCGACGAGGCAGCCTGAGCGGGGCGTACGCGACGCAGCAGGGTAAGGGGCGTCGCGCCAGTTCCTACCTGCCAAGAATATAAATACGTAGTACTACACAACAGAGAAGAAAGACCATGTCCCAACAACAGGAGCCGCGCCGCCGCTTCCTCCGGCAGGTGCTGGCCATCGTGCCGGCCGCGACGGTCGCATCCGGTGCAACGCTCACCCAAAGCGCCTGCAGCAGCAACGCGACGCCGGCCGCCGCAGCCAGCGAAGACTACCAACCCACATATTTCACCGCCGCAGAATGGAAGTTTCTGCATGCCGCCGTGGACCGCCTGATTCCCGATGACGAACACGGACCCGGCGCCGTGAAGGCCGGCGTGCCCGAATACATCGACCGGCAGATGGAAATGCCGTATGGCCACGGCAAGCTCTGGTACATGCAAGGGCCTTTCCATCCCGACATGGCGCCGGAAATGGGCTACCAGATCAACCTCGCGCCTCGCGACGTCTACCGCCATGGTATTCAGGCCTGCGACGAGTACTGCGCGAAGCAGCACGGCGGCAAGACCTTCGCGGAACTCGACGTGGCGACCCAGGAGGCGGTGCTTCACGACATGGAGCACGGCAAGCTCGCGTTCGAAACCGTCCCCTCGCGCACGTTCTTCTCGTTCCTGCTCGGCAACACCAAGGAAGGTTTCCTCGCTGATCCGATCTATGGCGGCAACAAGGAGATGGCCGGCTGGAAGATGGTCGGCTTCCCCGGCGCGCGCGCGGACTTCATGGACTGGATCGATCAGCCGGGCGCGAAGTACCCGTACGGTCCGGTGTCGATCAACGGCAGGAGAGGGTAAGCAGTGGCAATCAAGAAGAACAAGGTCGATTGCGTGATCGTAGGCTTCGGCTGGACCGGCGCGATCCTCGGGCAGGAACTCACCGATGCGGGCCTCAACGTCGTCGCGCTCGAGCGCGGCGCGATGCGCGACACGCCGACCGACGCGAACTATCCGAAGGCTATCGACGAGCTCAAGTACGGGGTGCGCGGCGCACTCTTCCAGGATCTCTCGAACGAAACCGTGACCATCCGGCATGGCGTTGACGATCTCGCGGTGCCGTACCGGCAGCACGGCTCGTTTCTGCTCGGCAATGGCGTGGGCGGCGCAGGCTTTCACTGGAACGGCATGCATTACCGGATGCTGCCCGAAGAGCTCGAATTGCGTACACGCTATGAAGAGCGCTACGGCAAGAAGTTCATTCCCGAAGGCATGCAGGTTCAGGACTTCGGCGTCACCTATGACGAGATGGAGCCGTTTTTCGATTTCGCGGAGAAGGTATTCGGCACCTCGGGCACGGCTGGCAATCTGAACGGCCAGATCCAGTCCGGTGGCAATCCGCTCGAGGGCCGCCGCAGCAGCGAATTTCCGACCCCCGCACTCAAGAACGGCCTCGGCGCGTCGTTGTTCGAGAAGGCCGCTCGCGAAGTCGGCTTCCATCCGTATCCTGCGCCTGCCGCGAACGCATCGTCGCCTTACACGAATCCGTATGGCGTGCGTCTCGGCCCGTGCAATTTCTGCGGCTTCTGCGAAGACTTCGGCTGCTACATGTACTCGAAGGCGTCGCCGCAGACCACGATCCTGCCGGTGCTGCTCAAGAAGCCTAATTTCGAACTGCGAACGAAATCGTACGTCACAAAGGTCATGTTGTCGCCGGACAAGAAGCGCGCGACCGGCGTGACTTACATCGACGCACAAGGCCGCGAAGTCGAACAGCCGGCGGACATGGTCATCGTCGCCGCGTTCCAGATGCACAACGTGCGCCTGCTGCTGCTCTCCGGCATCGGCAAGCCCTACGATCCGAAAACCGGCGAGGGCGTAGTCGGGCGCAACTACGCGTACCAGATGAACGGCGGCATCAACGTGTTGCTGCCGAAAGGCACGCAGCTCAACCCGTTCATCGGCAGCGGCGCCGGCGGCGTGGGTATGGACGATTTCAACGGCGACCAGTTCGACCACGGTCCGCTCGGCTTCGTCGGCGGCGCGAGCGTTCGTCACATTCGCACGGGCGGCCGTCCGATCAAGCAGGCAGCGACCGTGCCCGGCACGCCGACCTGGGGCAGCGGGTGGAAAGCTGGCATTTCCGATGCATACCAGCGCTACATGACCATTGGCATTTCTGGCTCGGTCATGCCGTATCGCGACGCCTACCTCGACCTCGATCCGACCTATCGCGACGCGTACGGTGTGCCGCTCCTGCGCATGACGTTCGACTGGCACGACAACGAGTACACGATGCTCGACTACGTCGGCACGCGCATGGAAGAAGTCGCGAAGGCGATGAACCCCGAGAAGTATTTCCGCGCGATCCGCAAGAAGGGGCAGCATTACGACACGCGCGTGTACCAGTCGACGCACACCACGGGTGGCGCGGTGATGGGCGCGTCGCCCGCGACGAGCGTCGTCAACAAGTATCTGCAAAGCTGGGACGTGCCCAACGTGTTCGTGATGGGCGCCTCGGCGTTCCCGCAGAACATGGGCTACAACCCGACGGGCATCCTCGCGGCGCTCGCGTTCCACTCGGCCAGGGCGATTCGTGAGCAGTATCTGAAGGACCCGGCTCCGCTGGTGCAGGCATAAGGGGGCGAACATCATGAAAAAGATTACGTTTGCCATCGCCTGGACGGTCGCGCTCGCGGCCGCAAGCGCCAGTGTCTTTGCACAACCCGCCGCCGCAGCCGCGCCCACGGCAGCCGACGCGCAGTTGATCCAGAAGGGCCGCTACCTCGCAGCCGCTGGCGACTGCGTTGCGTGCCACACGGCGAAGGGCGGCAAGCCGTTCGCGGGCGGCCTCGGCATTGCATCGCCGATCGGCACGATCTACTCGACCAACATCACGCCCGACAAGGCTACGGGCATCGGCAGCTATAGCTTCGAAGATTTCGACCGCGCCGTGCGCCACGGCATCGCCAGGGATGGTTCGACGCTGTACCCCGCCATGCCGTACGTCTCGTATGCGAAGGTCAAACCTTCGGATGTGAAGGCCCTGTACGCGTATTTCATGCATGGCGTCGAGCCGGTTTCGCAGCGCAATCGCGCGTCGGACATTCCGTGGCCGCTTTCGATGCGCTGGCCGCTGCGCTTCTGGCGCACGGCGTACGCGCCGGCTGTCGTCGCCGACGACAGCCCGCTGCCGAACGACCCTGTCGCGCGCGGCCGTTACCTCGTTGAAGGCCTCGCGCACTGCAGCGCGTGCCATACGTCCCGGGGTTACGGGCTGGAGGAGAAGTCACTGACCGATGACGGCAAGCTGTTCCTTTCGGGTGGCGTGGTCGATAACTACCTCGCGAAGAATTTGCGCGGGGATCGCAAGGACGGCCTTGGCAACTGGAGCGAAGCTGACATCGTTGCGTTCCTGAAGAGCGGACGCACGGCGCACTCGGCCGCGTTCGGCGGGATGGCGGACGTCGTGCAGAACAGCACACAGCACCTGAGCGACCAGGATCTCGCTGCGATTGCCGCCTACCTCAAAACGCTTGCGCCGGCCAAGGGATCGGGTAATGCGCTTGCCGCCGATCCCGCAGCGGTCAACGCGCTGCGCGCCGGTACGGACCACGGCAACGGTGCGCTGACCTTTGTCGACAACTGCGCGGCCTGCCACCGCACGAGCGGCAGCGGCTATGAGAGTACGTTCCCGACGCTGTCGCTTTCGACGGTCGTGAACACGGATGATCCGACTTCGCTGATCCGCATCGTGCTGCAAGGGGGGGAAATGCCGTGGACCAAGGCGGGCCCGACGCACTACGCGATGCCGGGATTCGCCTCACGTTTGACGGATCGCGACATCGCCGGTGTGCTGACGTTTGTGCGTTCGAGCTGGGGTAACCATGCTTCGCCCGTGACGGCAGAACAGGTCGCGAAGGTACGCAAGGTGTCGGACGCATCCGTCGCGCCTGCTCGCGCGGAAAATCCATAGCCGGCAGTGAGCAGACAGTGCGCCGTCACAAGGCATACCGGCTCTTTCGAGCGGGTATGCTGCGTGGCGACGCCATGACGACTGCAGCCTGAAAGCAAAATCCACGTCCACCGACGCACCAGACCCGCGGGCAGGAGCAAGACGGCCGCTTGCCTTGCGATCTATTGCGGCCGCGTGGATTCGATCAGCTCGTCGGCCTCGCGTTTGAATTCGTCGGCTTCTGCGGAACGCTGCGTGTGGCTGAGCAGCGCGCCGAGATTGCGCAAGGTGCGTGCTTCGTCCTGCCGCCAGGTCAACGGATCGTCGCGCGCGAGTTCGCGGTACAGATCCAGCGCGCGGCGCCACGCGTCTTCCGCTTCGCGCGGCCTGCCCGTGCGGCTGTAGAGCACGCCCAGATTGTTCAGTATCCGTGCCTCGTCGGGCTGGTACGCGGCAGGCGCATTGCGCGAGAGGGCGCGAACGATCCGCAGCGCCTGGTCATACGCGTGCACCGCCTTGGCCGGCTGCCCTTCGAGGCGGTACAGCACGCCCAGATTGCCCAGCGTACGCGCCAGGTCGGGCTGGTATAGCCCGGGGCTTTCGAGGGCGAGCTGTTGACGGATCTTCAGGGCTTCCCGGTAGGCGTGCTCTGCTTCCGGCAGGCGCCCGCTTGCGCTGTAGAGGTTGCCGAGATTGTTCAGCGTGCGCGCTAGCGCCGGACGCCAGGCAGCGGGATTGTCGTGTGCGAGCGCGCGCTGGATGCCGAGCGCCTCGAGATACGCAAGCTCCGCGTCGCGCGTGCGCTGTGTCGCAACGTAGAGAATGCCGAGATCGTTGAGCGTTGACGCCACCGCGGGCCGGTATCTGTCCGGGTCCTGCCGGGCCAGCGCGCGGTCGAGGGCGAGGGCTTCGCGCCACGCGTCTGCTGCGTCCTGCAGACGTTGCGTGTCGCGGTACAACGTTGCGAGGCTATCAAGGGTGTCAGCCACTACGGGACCGTAGGCCGAAGGGTTCTCGCGCGCTAGCGCCCAGTAGATTTCGAGCGCCTGCAGCCATGCTGCTTCGGCTTCCTTTTGCTGCTGCCTCATTGCACGCAGACTGCCGAGCTTGCCAAGCGTACGTGCGATTGACGGCTGCCACTCGGCGGGCTTCTGTTGCGCAAGCAACCGATACTGGTTCAGCAGTGCCCGGCATACCGGCTCCGCCCGTTCGGGCTCGTGCTGCACGAGCAGCGTGTCGGCGAATGCGTTGGCGATGTCCATATCGTCGGGTTGCAGCGCATGGGCCTTCTCCAGGTACGGAAGCGCGTTCCATGGCATGAAGCGAAGCAGTTCGATGCTTGCCGCTTCGTAGTTGCGCGTAGCGGATAGCAGGGCGTTACCGGGTGCCTCGGCAAGGAGCCGCATGAGCAGCGCAGATGCGATGTCCAGATCGAGGCGCCTCGCGGCGTCGTAGAGTTGCGGTTCGGCGGGATCGGCGCTGCGGGTGATCGACGATCTGCGCAGCAGATCTTCATAGCGCGCGTTCCATTGCGACGCTTCGGCTATGGGGTCGATCCCGGCGCGCGACCTGATCTGCGATGCGAGGCTTTCGAGGATCGGCTCGAAGTTGACGAACGTGGCGTCGTTCGTGCGTTCATCGTGATCCGTTCGCGAGAAGATCGCGTGCAGCATCCCGTTCGCCGCTGTCGCCAGTGCAACACGTTGCGCGGCGGAGAGTCCGTCGCTCTTCACCGCGCGGTTCAGGCGTTCAGTCACGCGAGCGAGCGCGGGCGCGGAGACCGCGCAGGCGGTCCGCACTTCGAGTCCATTTTTGACGTCGACGTCGGAGAACGAGGGCAAGCACGTACCGGTCACACCCGCGGCGGCGCACGCCGTGGACAGCGCGGCCATCGCGAGGCCGGACAGAGTCTTGCCCGCACTCATATCCAGTCAGGGCTGCGTGTTCCAGCCCGCCGAACGGCAAGTTCCAGTAAGTAGATGCAGAACAACAGCGTCCGCCGCTGGTGCCCGCTTTCGCCGGGGCGCCCAGCGACGAACGCCGCATCAGTGCATGTTAACGCTGAGGGCCACGATTTCGTATCCGGGGTCGGCGTGCTCGTTCGCCGCCTTTTCCGCTTCCTCGTATGAGGGAAAGGACTTGGCCCCTTCAATCGACGGTGCCATGCCAATGTCGCCGTCCTCTGCGCAGCAGAGGAACTGCTCACCGGTCTTCACCACGTAGACGGTCGTCATGTTTCCCTCCATGGTTTGCGGGGGAACTTCCAGTCTAGCAGGCCGGATGCCGCCAGGCACGGACTTGCCGTCACCGGGCGTTCATCGAGGTCGCGCTCTGGCGCTGCGAAGGGTACAGGAAACATCGCGCCCGGCACTGCAAGATTTCTTGCAATTCCAGGGTTACTCCGCTTCCTTGCGTGCTGCGGCTTGTTGTGCGTGGCCGACACTCACGCAGGCGCATTGAGAAATGTAAATTTTCTGACGGTTTGGACGAACGTTCCCGGGCAACGTGTAGTCGCGGGCCCCATGCCCGGGAAAGAAAGTCTGGAGTCTCGAGACGGACTCTAATGTTTCGTAGTGCAACATAACCATAAGAGTTGGAGTTTTCTACATGAGGAAGGCAAGGAGATTGACCGGAGATGCTGCTTCGGTCAGTGTTGAGCAGAATGTGCCCCACGTACCGAAACGGCGCTTGCACAAGCCGAAGCGCCGCAGCTCACGCAAGGCTGGACTTTTGGCGGGTGTGATTTCGACAATGACGCTGTATTCGGCGACGGCCGCCGCGCAGTCTTCGGTGACGCTTTACGGACTCGTCGATGCCGGCCTTCGCTATACGACGCACGCGAACCCGGCGGGGGATTCGCAGTTTCAGATGTTGAGCGGCGCGAGCGAGAGCCACTTCGGAATCAGGGGCGCGGAAGACATTGGCGGCGGGACGAAGGTCATCTTCACTCTGGAGAATCGCTTCTTTCCGAACAACGGGCAAATGGACCCGGCCTATCCGTTCTTCAATACGGCGTTTGTCGGCCTGCAATCGAGCACCTTCGGCAAGCTGACGATGGGGCGCCAGATCAATCCGCTCGCCGACGCCGTGCTGGGCGCCTTCATTTCGAACCGCTGGTTGCCGACGTTCTACCAGTTCCGGCCTGAAGTCACGATGGCTCAGGGCGTGTGGACGAGCAACATGGTCAAGTACGCGCTGCGATGGCAGTACGTCACCGCAGAGGTCTCCTACGCGTTCGGCGGCCAGGCGGGCCAGTTCGGCGCGGGGAGCCAGATTGGTGCGTCGATTCTGTATTTGCCCGGTGCGCCGCTGACCTTTTCTGCCGCGTACCTCGACTCGCGCGACGCCGTGAATGGCTCCGCGCACCTCAAGTCGTGGACGGTGGGCGGCTCGTACACGTACGACTCGACAACCGTGAACGCGGGCTGGTTCGTCAACCGTCAGGACTCCGGCTTTGTCGGCAATTTTCCCAACGGCCCATTCTCCCAGCCCGCATTGACCGCATTGAAATTCAATACGTTCAGCGCGCGAGAGATGTTCTTTGGCGGGGTGACGCAACAGATCGGCGTCGCAACGCACCTCTCTGCCAACGTGTGGCGCACGATCCAGACCGGGAAGGCCCAGTCCGGGGACGGCAACGCAACACAATTCCAGCTGCTCGCGGACTATAACTGGTCGAAGCGCACCGATACCTACGTGGAAGTGGATTACTCGCTGTACCGGGGCGGCATGATAGGGGCGCAGTTCCAGGGCATCAACGCGGTGAGTTCGGCGTTCGGCAGCACACAGCTTGGCGTGACGGCGGGCTTGCGGCACCTGTTCTAGGCTGGCGGCGCAGGCGCTCGCGAATCGGGCGAGCGCCTGGGGCTGCGCGCGCGCGATCATTGGTATTCCTGAAAGGACAGGAGAATGTCTTTCGACAAGATTTCGATTCGGCCATACCGGAGCGTGATCGCGCCTTTCTCGGCCATCGCCTTGAGTTCCAGCGAAAGCGTCTGGCGCGTGATGCCGAGCATCATGGCGAGCGTGTCCTGCGAGAGGCTCACGTCATGGCGGCACTGCGGCGCCAGCGTGACGTCGCCCGCCGCGAGCAACAGCAGGCGGCGCGCAATGCGCGCGCGCGTTGAATGCAGCGTGGCGTCTTCCACCATGCGAAAGAGCCAGTTCATATGCAGCGACTGCAACTCCGCAATCGCGTGCACGAACGCGTGGCTATGCATCAGCTCGTCGAAGGCCGCGGACCTGACGACGAAGAGCGTCGAGCGATCGAGTGCTACGACGTCACGCAGGCGCGGTTGCTGGCTCGTCAGGGAAGTCTGCCCGAACCAGTTGCCTGCCTCGATCACGGCGAGGATCGCTTCCTTGCCGTCTTCGCGAACGGTGGAAGCCTTGAGGCGGCCATTGGTGACGCCATAAAACGCGCCAGGCGCATCGCCGCGATGGAAAAGATATTCGCCGGGGCCCAGCGTCATCGGTTCGCTGCTGCGGATCAGCGCTTCCTGTTCTTCGGCAGGCAATGCGCCGAACCACTGGTTTGTCCGCATTGCTTCGGACGTGTCGGTCATGAGGGCCATGTGAAGCGGTCAATGTGCAGATCAATGTTGAAGCGCGGCGCTGGCCGCATACATTCGGTGCATATTATCCGTCGAAAGACGGCGTGTCGCCCCTCGAATGGGGGAGACGCGTTGCGGCCCTCGTTTGCCTGGTTTGCTTACGTCGTGTCGTCGACCAGCGTTTTCGCCGCGCTCCCCCATTCAGGGGATATTGCCGGCGTGACGATCCCGGGATGATGGCATCAACAGGACGTCGCTACGAACAGAACTAGAACAAAGAACCGGCGTTCGTGCGATCCATGTTGAGGAACCAAGGAGATATCGATGTCGGACGACGTCAAGACTGCCCACGCCAGTAGTGCCTACGCTTATCCGTTGCTGATCAAACAGCTGCTGCATACGTCCTTTGCGCAGGCCAGGGAGCAGGAGATCGTCTACCGCGGGCAGGTGCGGATCGACTATGCGACCCTGCGCGAGCGCATCGCGCGCCTCGCCAACGGTCTGAGCCAGCTAGGCGTGGAA
Source organism: Paraburkholderia sp. (assembly GCA_036514415.1). Taxonomy (GTDB): domain Bacteria; phylum Pseudomonadota; class Gammaproteobacteria; order Burkholderiales; family Burkholderiaceae; genus Paraburkholderia. Next base: position 3,634 of record DATBXG010000362.1, on the reverse strand, counting down.
TACGGCAGCACCGTCGCGGTGATGGATTGGGACAGCCACCGCTACCTCGAGAGTTACTTCGCCATCCCGATGATGGGCGCGGTGCTGCAAACCGTGAACGTGCGTCTCTCACCCGCGGAGATCGCCTACACGATCAATCACGCCGGCGCGGAAGTCCTGGTCGTTCACACCGACTTCATTCCAGTGGTCGAGTCCATCAAGGACCAGCTCGAAACAGTCCGCACCTTCGTCTGGATCGACGAGCCGGGCAGCGAAGCGCCAGCACATGGCATTCCGTTCTCGATCGAGTACGAGGCGATGCTTGCCGCGAGCAGCACGAGCTACGAGTTCCCGGAGTTCGACGAGAACACGCGCGCCACGACGTTTTATACGACCGGCACGACCGGTCTGCCGAAGGGTGTCTACTTCACGCATCGGCAACTGGTGCTGCACACCATCACGATCATGGCGGCGCTCGCGGCGCCGGTATCCGGGCAGCGCTTTCATCGCGGCGACGTGTACATGCCGCTCACCCCGATGTTCCATGTGCACGCGTGGGGCATGCCCTATATCGCCACCGTGATGGGTGTGAAGCAGGTCTATCCGGGCCGCTATGTTCCGGAACGGCTCGCGAAGCTGGTGCAGGACGAGGGCGTGACCTTCTCGCACTGCGTGGGGACGATTCTGCACATGCTGCTCACGTGCCCCGAGGCGAAGGCAACGGACTTCAGCAAGTGGAAAGTGATCATCGGCGGCGGCGCGCTGCCGCACGGCCTCGCCCGCGCGGCGCTGGCGCGCGGCATCGACGTGTTCGCCGGCTATGGCATGTCCGAGACCTGTCCGGTGCTTAGCCTGGCGCAGCTTCCGCCCGGTGCGCAAACGCTGGACGGCGACGAGCAGATTCGCCTGCGGTGCAAGACCGGCTTGCCGGTTCCGCTCGTCGATCTTCGCGTGGTCGACGACAACATGGCCGATCTCGCGCATGACGGCAAGTCCAGCGGCGAGATCGTCGCGCGCGCGCCGTGGCTCACGCAAGGCTATCTGAACAATCCCGAGGCTAGCGAGCAGCTCTGGGAGGGCGGCTATCTGCATACCCAGGACATCGCCAATATCGATCCGACCGGCAACGTGCAGATCACCGATCGCCTCAAGGACGTCATCAAATCGGGTGGCGAATGGGTTTCGTCGCTCGAAATCGAAAGCCTGATCTCGCAGTACGAGGGCGTTTCCGAAGTCGCCGTCATCGGCATCAAGGATGAGAAGTGGGGAGAGCGGCCGGTCGCGCTGGTCGTGCTCAAGGAGGGGGCGGCCGTGACCGGGGACGATATCAGGCAGCATGTCCTGTCGTTCAGCACGTCGGGAAGGATCTCGAAGTATGCGGTGCCGCAGACCGTGAAGTTCGTCGAGTCGCTTGCGAGAACGAGCGTCGGCAAGGTCAACAAGAAAGCGCTGCGCGAGCAGATTGCCTGAATCGTCGGTCAAATGCCAGGAGTGGATGCGATGAGTTTGGAGAATTACAGCGTGGAAACGCTCGGCGACTTCGTGGGTCGAGAGCTGGGCGTGTCGGACTGGGTCGTGGTCGACCAGGAGCGTATCGATGCGTTCGCGGCGTGCACCGGCGACAGGCAGTGGATACACGTGGATATGGAGCGAGCGAAGCGCGAGAGCCCCTTCGGCGGCACCATCGCTCACGGCTACTTGACCTTGTCGCTGCTGGCGAGCCTGGCGATGGAAGTTGGCATCGTCCCCAAGGATGCTTCGGCGGGATTGAACTACGGACTCGACAAGGTTCGCTTCATGACACCGGTAAAGGCCGGCGTGCGCGTGCGTAACCGCGTCACGCTCGAGTCTGCGGAGAGCAAGGGGGGAGGCCGCGTGCTCATCAAGACGATGAACACGCTCGAGATCGAGGGCGAAGACAAGCCCGCACTGGTCGCGCAAACGCTCGCGATGCTGATTGCGTAATGTTCGAGGCTTCGCGAAAGGCGAGCGAGACAGACGAGACTATTGAGGAGTCGAAAATGGCGGTAACGAGTGAAATGCCCCGGCAAAGCGAGAACGCGCAGGCGTTGGCCGCATCGGTCGAGCAAGCCCTGCCGGGCCCCAATCCGTTCGTCGGGCTGCGTCCCTGCGATATCTTCGCAGCCGTGCAGCAGATCGGCGCCGAGGCGATGCGACAGCCTGCGCTGGTGATGGAGCAGGAGATGGCGCTGGCACGCGAGATGTTCAGCATTGTTTCGGGCAAGGCGAAGACGACGCCGCCTCAGGGTGACAAACGCTTTGCGGATATCGCATGGCAGGACAACCCGCTGTATCGCATGACGCTGCAAGGCTATCTTGCGTGGCGGGACTCGCTCTCCGGCTTCGTCGAGCGCTCGGGCCTCGACGCGAACACGCGGGAGCGCGCGAAGTTCGTGGTCTCGCTCATTGCCGATGCCGCCTCGCCGACCAACACGCTGCTGGGCAACCCGGCCGCGCTCAAGAAGGTCGTCGATTCGGGCGGAACCAGCTTGCTGGACGGCTTCAACAATGCCGTGACGGACCTGCTCAAGAATCAGGGCATGCCCGCGCAGGTCAACAAGACGGCATTCGAAGTGGGGAAAAATCTCGGGACATCCAAAGGCGCGGTGGTATTTCGCAATGAGCTGCTCGAGCTGATTCAATACGCGCCCACGACACAAGCAGTCTATAGCCGGCCGCAGCTCATCGTGCCTCCGCAGATCAACAAGTTCTACATTTTCGATCTGTCCGAAGGCAAGAGCATCGTCAACTATCTGCTCGACAATGAACTGCAGGTTTTCGTGGTGAGCTGGCGCAATCCGTCGGCGGCACAAAGCCATTGGGATCTCGACACCTATGTGAGCGCGCTGATCGAGGCCATTGCAGCCGTGCGCGAAATCACCGGCAGCGACGATATCAACCTGCACGGCGCCTGCTCCGGGGCCATGACGATTTCGGCCTTGCTCGGGCACCTCGCGAGCCGCGGCGAGAAGACAGTCAATGCCACCACGCTGATGGTCGCGGTGCTCGACAATACCGCCGATTCACAGCTGGGTCTCTTTGCGACCCCCGAGGCCGTCGCGGCTGCCAAGCAACACAGCATTTCGCGGGGCGTGCTGGCCGGCGAAGAAATGGGCCGTGTGTTCGCGTGGATGAGGCCCAACGATCTGGTCTGGAATTACTGGGTCAACAACTACCTGCTGGGCAACGCGCCGCCCGCGTTCGACATCCTCTACTGGAATAACGATACGACCCGCCTGCCCGCAAAATTCCACGGCGAGCTGCTCGACATTTTCACCGGGAACCTGTTCAGCAAACCCGGCGCGCTGACAGTGTTGGGCACGCCCATCGACTTGTCCCAGGTGAATTGCGACAAGTACGTGGTGGCGGGCATGACGGACCATATTACGCCTTGGAAAGGCGTCTACAACACCGCGCGGCGCTTTGGCGGCGATACCCGCTTCGTTCTGAGTTCGAGCGGGCATATCCAGAGCCTGATCAATCCGCCCGGCAATCCGAAGGCCAAATACTTCCTAAACCCGTCGTTGCCCGCCAATGCCGATGCATGGCTGGACAACGCACAGGCGGAAAAGGACTCGTGGTGGAGCAACTGGCGCGACTGGCTCGTCGCCCGGTCCGGCGAAAAGCGTGCCGC
>DATBXG010000361.1:0-4759 GCA_036514415.1 Paraburkholderia sp. | reverse complement strand
TAGGACGAAACTGCGATTTCATTTTGGCTTCCTATGTATCTATCCGTGTGTGTCTGTCTGCGCGGCTCAGACCCAGCCGAACGCCGTGAGCACCATGTCGATCAGCTTGATGCACGGGAACGGCAGAAGGATGCCGCCGAGGCCGTAGATCAACAGATTGCGGCGCAGCAGCGTCGCGGCGCCGAGCGGCCGGTACTTCACGCCCTTGAGCGCGAGCGGAATCAGCATCACGATGATGAGCGCGTTGAAGATCACCGCCGAGAGGATCGCCGACGAAGGCGAAGTCAGATGCATGACGTCGAGCACGCGCAGTTGCGGATACGTCGAAGCGAACGCCGCCGGAATGATCGCGAAGTACTTCGCCACGTCGTTGGCGATCGAGAACGTGGTAAGCGAGCCGCGTGTCATGAGCATCTGCTTGCCGATCTCGACGATCTCGATGAGCTTGGTCGGGTTCGAGTCGAGGTCGACCATGTTGCCCGCTTCCTTCGCGGCCTGGGTGCCCGTGTTCATCGCCACGGCCACGTCGGCCTGCGCGAGCGCCGGGGCGTCGTTGGTGCCGTCGCCCGTCATCGCCACGAGCTTGCCCTCTGCCTGGTGCGCGCGAATGGTCGCGAGCTTGGTCTCGGGCGTGGCTTGCGCGAGGAAGTCGTCCACGCCGGCTTCGGCGGCGATCGCGGCGGCGGTCAGGCGGTTGTCGCCCGTCACCATCACGGTCTTGATGCCCATCTTGCGCAGTTCGGCGAAGCGCTCCTTGATGCCGCCCTTCACCACGTCCTTCAGCTCGATCACGCCGAGCACGCGAGCCGTGCCGTCGTGCATCTCGGCCACCACGAGCGGCGTGCTGCCGCGGCGCGCCACGTCGTCAACGGCGTGTTCGACTTCGCCGGGGAAACGGCCACCGCGCGTTTGAACGTACTGCTTCACGGCGTCTGCCGCGCCCTTGCGGATCTCGCGGCCCGGCAGGTCCACCCCGCTCATGCGCGTTTGCGCGCTGAAGGCGATGAAATCGGCGTGCAGCGAGTTCATGTCGCGCTGGCGGATGTTGAAGCGCTGCTTGGCGAGCACGACGATGCTGCGGCCCTCCGGCGTTTCGTCGGCCAGCGACGAGAGCTGCGCAGCGTCCGCCAGCACTTCCTCGGTCACGCCCGGCGCCGGCACGAACATCGACGCCTGACGGTTGCCGAGCGTGATCGTGCCGGTCTTGTCGAGCAGCAGCACGTCCACGTCGCCAGCGGCTTCCACGGCGCGGCCCGAAGTCGCGATCACGTTGGCCTGCATCATGCGGCTCATGCCGGCTACGCCAATCGCCGAAAGCAGACCGCCGATGGTCGTCGGAATCAGGCAGACGAGCAGCGCCACGAGCGCCGTGATCGTGACCACGTGGCCCATCTTCGCGGCTTCGACCGAGAACATCGAGAACGGCAGCAGCGTCGCGGTGGCGAGCAGCAGCACGATGGTCAGCGCGACGAGCAGGATCGTGAGCGCGATTTCGTTAGGCGTTTTCTGGCGCTTCGCGCCTTCGACCATCGCGATCATGCGGTCGAGGAACGCTTCGCCCGGGTTCGCCGTGACGCGCACGACGATCCAGTCGGAGAGCACACGCGTGCCGCCCGTCACCGACGAAAAGTCGCCGCCCGACTCGCGGATCACCGGCGCCGATTCGCCCGTAATGGCCGATTCGTCCACCGATGCCACGCCTTCGATCACCTCGCCGTCCGCGGGAATCGTGTCGCCGGTTTCGACCAGCACCACGTCGCCGCGGCGCAGGTCGGACGCCGTCATGATGCGGATCGGCGCCTTCGGATGCGGCTCGTTGAGCTTCTTGGCCATCACGTCTTTCTTGGCCTGGCGCAGCGATGCGGCCTGCGCCTTCGAGCGGCCTTCCGCGAGCGCTTCCGCGAAATTCGCGAACAGCACCGTGAACCACAGCCAGAGCGCGACCGCGAGGATGAAACCCGCGGGCGCCTCGGCCTGGCCGAGAAGCGCTGCGATCCAGAGGATCGTCGTGAGCACGCTGCCCACGTACACGCAGAACATCACAGGGTTGCGCAACTGCGTGCGCGGATTGAGTTTTCTGAACGAGTCCACGATAGCCGGACGCACCAGCGCCGGATCGAACATGGACCGGGTTGCACTATGCTGATTCATTTTCGTTTCGCTCATGTTGCGAAGGTCCCCGTTCAATGCACGCCCATCATGATCAGATGCTCGACGCCGGGACCGAGCGCGAGCGCGGGCACATAGGTGAGCGCGCCGACCAGCAGCACCGTGCCGAGCAGCAGCACGACGAAGAGCGGGCCATGCGTGGGCAGCGTGCCGCCCGTCACCGCAATGCGCTTCTTGCTCGCAAGCGACCCCGCGATGGCCAGCACCGGGATGATCGTGCCGAAGCGGCCGAACCACATGGCGACGGCGAGCAGCGAGTTATAGAACGGCGTGCTCACGGTCAGGCCGGCGAACGCACTGCCGTTGTTGTTGGCCGCCGAGCTGAACGCATACAGGATCTCGGAGAAGCCGTGCGCGCCCGGATTCGCGATGCCAGCCTTGCCGGCGTCGGAAAGCACCGCAATCGAGGTGCCGAGCAGCACGAGCAGCGGCGTGAGCAGCACCACGATCGAGACCATCTTCATCTCGAACGACTCGATCTTCTTGCCGACGTACTCCGGCGTGCGGCCGATCATGAGCCCTGCCACGAAGACCGCGAGCAGCGCGAATACGAGCATGCCGTAGAGACCCGAGCCAACGCCGCCGAAGATCACCTCGCCGAGCTGGATGAAGAGCAGCGGAACGAGGCCGCCAAGCGGCGTGAGCGAGTCGTGCGCCGCGTTCACGGCGCCGCACGAGGCCGCCGTGGTGGCGACGACGAAGATGCCCGTTTGCGCCATGCCAAAGCGCGTTTCCTTGCCTTCCATGTTGCCGCCCGCCTGCAGCGCGCCTGCGTGCTGATCGACGTTGAGCGACGTGAACATCGGATTGCCGGCCTGCTCCGCGGAAAGCTCGAAGCCCACGGCCACGGCGAACGCGATCGTCATGACCGCGAGCACGGCGATGCCCTGCCTGCGATCGCCCACCACGTTGCCGAACACGAGACACAGTGCCGCCGGAATGAGCAGGATCGACAACATTTCGACGAAGTTCGAGAACGGCGTCGGGTTCTCGTACGGATGCGCCGAGTTCGCATTGAAGAAGCCGCCGCCGTTCGTGCCCAGCATCTTGATCGCGACCTGCGAGGCGACCGGGCCCATGGCGAGCGTTTGCGACGTGACCTTGGTGTCCACCGTCTCGGGATTGCCCTTCGCGTCCTTCACGGGGTTGCCCTGGGCGTCGAGCTTCGGCGCGGCGTAGGTCGTGGTCTGCAGAACAGGCACGTCCCGATAGGCCTTGAAGTTCTGGATCATGCCCTGACTCATCAGCAGCGCGGCGATGAGCGCCGCCATCGGCACGAGGATGTAGAGCGTCGTGCGCGTGAGGTCGACCCAGAAGTTGCCGATGGTCTGCACCGAGTGGCGCGCAAAGCCGCGGATCAGCGCGATCACCACCACGATGCCCGTTGCCGCCGAGAGGAAGTTCTGCACGGTGAGGCCGAGCATCTGCGTGAGATAGCTCACGGTCTGCTCGGGCGTGTAGTCCTGCCAGTTGGTGTTGGTGACGAAGCTCACGGCCGTGTTGAACGCGCCGTCCACGGTCATCGCGCCGAACTGCTGCGGGTTGCCGAGGTTGGCTGGTATCCAGCCCTGCACGCGCAGCAGCACGTAGAGAAAGCCCACGCCGAGCACGTTGAACGAGATGGTGGCGAGCGCATAGCGCTTCCAGTTCATCTCGGCCTGCGGGTCCACGCCGGCCACGCGATAAAGCAGGTTTTCGAGCGGCGCGAACAGGCGCACGACGCGCGAGCGACCGTCGAGCACGCGCGTGATGTAGCCCGCGACGGGCACCGCAAGCGCCAGCAGGACGACGATGAACAGCCCCGTCTGAAACAGATTGTTGGTGTTCATTCGATATCCTCCGCGCGCAGGAGCGCATGGACGAGATAGACGAACAGCAACAGCGTCGCCGCCCCCGATAGCCAGAAGATCCAGGTCATGAGCGCACTCCCTTCGCGCCCTGATCGCGGCGGTACTGCATGAGCTTCTCGCAGCCCGCGATCAACGCGTATGTGAGCGCGGCGAAAACCGCCAGCCCCCCGATATACAGCACATCCATTGTCGTGTTCTCCATTCACGGATGACGGATGGCTGCAAGGTACCTGTTGCCGTATTAAATCCGGATCAAAGGTTTTGGCGCGCGTATAAAAACCGCGTAAACGCCCTGGCGCGGTGCACACGAGTGGGGCCAGAGCAGGAAAGAAAGAAGGCATGCAACGGAACGGCGCGACGCGTGTGTTAGCGGTGTGCGTTGTCGGTCGAAGCACACGAACGATTCGTAAGAAACGGGCGGATTCAGCTCGCACGCGAGCGCCGTCTTTTGCTGGTGAGCGCCCGCTTCGTCCGCTAAAATCGCCAGAAATCCTTGAAAAGCTGGAGCATCGGGCCCCGCGGCCCATCGCACAATGAAACGAGTTTTGATTGTCAAAGTGACGTCGCTCGGCGACATCGTCGAAGCGCTTCCGGTCGTTGCCGACGTGCAGCGCGCCTTTCCAGGCGTGAAGGTCGACTGGGCCGCGGACGAGGCCTTCGCCGATATCGTGCGCTGGAACGCGGGCGTCGACCGCGTGCTTTGCGCGCCGCTGCGCCGCTTCAAGAAGGCGCGCCGCTGG
>DATBXG010000360.1:0-8136 GCA_036514415.1 Paraburkholderia sp. | reverse complement strand
GAGGCCGTCGTAGCCGAGATCTTCGGCGGTGACGGCTATCTGGCGCATATAGGCGTTGGTCGGCGCGCGGCCGAAATCGGATTTGCCGAGGTAGCGGGTGTCGCCCGAAGTCGGCAAGAACCAGAAAATGTCGAGACTCATCAGTGATCCTGCTGCGGGTAAATGAAGGCGCGAAAAAGGAAGTGACACAAGAAGTGAAGCGCGCACGGTGTTATCGCATGACTATCGCCGCCCGCACGTCGCGCACAGTCGCGCCCTCATTGAAACAGCCCGCGGCGGTTTCCCCTACCAGTTAATCTGCAATTGCATATGATGTATTCGGCTATACGCTCGCATTCCCGGCAAGCCGCGCCGCGCGCGCGGCCCGCTGGATCATCCCCCTGCACTTGAGGACTCCAGTCATGGACACAAGGACCGTCAAGATTCCCGGCCCCGATCATCCCATCACGATCGAACCTGCGCACACGCACGTGGTGGTGAAAGCGGGCGGCCGCGTCGTCGCCGATACGCGCCGCGCGCTCACGCTGCGCGAGGCGAACTATCCCGCCGTGTTCTACGTGCCGCGCGAAGACGCCGACATGGCCCTGCTCTCACGCACCGCGCACAAGAGCTGGTGCCCATACAAAGGCGAGGCCTCGTACTACTCGATCACGCCAGGCGGCGAGCGCGCCGTGAACGCGATCTGGACCTACGAGACGCCACACGAAGCCGTCGCGGCAATCAAGGACCATCTCGCGTTCTACCCGGACCGCGTCGATTCGATTGAAACGTCTGACTGAAAGCAACGCGAAAGCGCACTGCACGCCGCGATTCAAAGCGCGCTTCAAACCGTTTCAAGCCGCTGCTCGCGCTTTCGATGAAGTGCAGGAAGCCGCCGAGCAGGAGATCGACACCAATCGCCTTGAGCGCGACGATCTTGCGCGCAATTTGCTCAGGTGTACCAATGAGTCCGTTCTTGAAGCCGTCACGAACGCTCATGGGGCTCCTCCTTCCTCGATTCACGAGAGTCAAGGCCGCAAGGCGCGGCCCCGTTCACGGAAGGACTAAACCTGGCCAGCCGTCAAGCGTGGTGCTCAACTGGACGCCTGATCGGGCGCCGCTGTAGCGACGGGGCATCTGCATCGTTGACGCCCACTCGCGCCCCAAGGTGTGCCAGGATTCGGTTATTCGTGCGGCGCATCGCGCCGCGGCCCGCTCCCTTACATCCAACCGACATGCAACAAGGCACCCCGGCCACAGCAGCCAGCTTTGCCAATATGGGCGTCGACCTGCTCGACTTCTTCGACGTGACGCCCACTTCGTTGTGGCTCGAAGACTATAGCCAGCTCCGCGCGCTCTTCGAGCGCTGGCGCGCGGCCGGCGTCATCGACCTGCGCCGCTTCCTCGAGGAAGACCCGCGCCGCGTGGCCGAATGCTCGGCCTGCATCCGCGTGCTCAAGGTCAACCGGCATACGCTCGATCTTTACGGCGCGCGCGATTATGAGGAACTGGCCGCCCACCTGTCCAACGTGCTGCGCGACGACATGTTCCAGGCGCACGTGGGCGAACTCGAGCAGATGTGGGCCGGCCACGCGACGTTCGAGAGCAAGAGCGTGAACTACACGCTCGCGGGCCGGCGCATGGACATTCTCCTGCGCGGCGTGATCCTGCCGGGCCATGAAGCCGACTGGAGCCGCGTGCTCGTGGCGATCGAAGACGTCTCGGCGCTCGAAGAGGCGCGCCATCGCGCACACGCGAGCGAGCAATACGCGCTCGGCATTTTCGAGCACGCGCCGGTTTCGTTGTGGGTGGAAAACTTCTCGGCCATTCGCGAACTGCTCGACGAAGTCCGCGAACAGGGCATCATCGACTTTCGCACCTTCACCGACGTCCACCCCGAGTTCGTCGAGCGCTGCATGAGCGAGATCCAGGTGCTCGACGTCAACCACTACACGCTGGGCATGTATCGCGCGCCCGACAAGGCCACGCTGCTCGCACGCCTGCCTGAGGTGTTCCGCGACGAAATGCGCCCGCATTTTCGCGAGCAGTTGCTCGATCTCTGGGAGGGCCGGCTCTTTCAGCAGCGCGAGGTCGTGAATTACGCGCTCGACGGCGGCGAGCTCAACGTGCATCTGCAGTTTTCCGTGTTCCCGGGCCATGAGGCGCAATGGGACCTCGTGCTGCTCGCGCTCACCGACATCACCGCGCGCAAGAAGGCCGAGGCCTACCTGGAATTCCTCGGCAAGCACGATGTGCTCACGAAGCTCAAGAACCGCTCGTTCTATGCGGACGAACTCAATCGTCTGCAACGCAAGGGACCGTTCCCGGTGAGCGCGATCGTCGTCGATATGGACAATCTGAAGACGGTGAATGACCAGCTCGGCCACGCCGCCGGTGACGCGCTGCTGCGCCGTGCGGGCGAGGTGCTCGCCAAGGCGATCCAGAAGCCGTATCAGGCCGCGCGCATCGGCGGCGACGAATTCGCCGTGCTCATGCCGGGCGCCGACGTGCGCGATGCGGAAATCGTGGCGGACAGCATCACCAGGCTCGTCGAATTGAACAACCAGTTTTACGGCGGACCGAAACTGAGCTTTTCGATGGGCTTTGCAAGCTGCGCAGAAGGCGAAAGCGTGGAGGCGATGCTGCGCGAAGCCGATGCGGCGATGTACGAGGTCAAGCGCCGTCGCAACGAAATGAGCCGCACGTCGATGCAAACCGACACGGCAGATGACGCCTGACGCACGATCCACGAGGCGCGCAAACGCTTCGGATACCGTAAGAAAATCGCGAAAGAAAAGAGGCCGGCATGTGACCATGCCGGCTTGCCGAGGGCGTCACGCCCTCGCTACACGCATTGATTTCACGCGCTCAGGCTGACAGCTCGAAGCCGCGTGCCAGAGCGCGGGCCGCCGCTCTCGCGTGATGCAGCGCGCGGCCCGAAGCCGCGCCGCGCGCCGGCAATCTTGCCAGCGGCGCGCGCATCCGCCATGACGGCGGACTTTGCATCACGACGCGTTGACGGCGTCCTTGAATGCCTTGCCAGCGGTGAACTTCACCGTCTTGGCAGCGGCAATCTGGATCTCCGCGCCCGTGGCCGGGTTGCGGCCCACGCGGGCGGCACGCTGGCCAGTCGAGAACGAGCCGAAGCCGACGAGCTGCACGGAGTCACCCGAGGTGACCGCGCGCGTGACGACGTCGAGGATCGCGTCGATGGCTGCGCCGGTGGCTGCCTTGGTCTCGCCCGTGCTAGCGGCGACTGCGTCAATGAGTTCCTGTTTGTTCATCTGCTACCTGTGTTGAGTTGAGAAAACCTGCATACCCTACCTCACGCGGGCGAAACAGGCAAATCGCGTTGCATATGGAAACGCGTCGAACGGCCGTCCGGCACGCGTCTTGCGCTCCGCATGCATTGCGGCGAAAGGCGAATCAATAGCACAACCCGGAGTCAGTGTGTAGACAAAAGCACGTAAAATATTGGCAAAAATGCACAAAAACGACAAACCGGCGATGTCAAACAGGCCTGACGCGGGTTTTACACGGGAAACACGAGGTAACCACACAGGAACGATTCGTGCATATGGCCGATGAAAGATAGCAAAACAAACCGGTATTTTTGATGCCGATTACGGCTTGAAACGATTCCTGACAGGGCGCCTGCTGCCAGTCACCCGGAGCATGGACGCCGCTCACGCGGACAGCGGGGCCCTCTCGCGCCATGCGCGATGCCTGCGTGGCGACCGTATCGATCGTAAGCGTTCGTTCTGGTTGCTTTCAGGCGCGCAAGCACGACGAGGCGCAGTCCTGGCGTCGAGTCTTCACCGTAAAAAGATGAACGCGCAATAATTGATCGATCAGCCATGCTGATCATTGCCCCAAAGCGCGCTCGCCGCGCAACCGGACTCAGGTAAACACCCAAAGCACGCGCGCCGGCTGATCGGTGAGATTGGCATAGCGAAAGCGGCAGCGTGCAGGCAACTGGAAGCTGTCGTTGGCGCGCAGCGTCACCGCTTCGTCGTTCTCGTCCAGCCAGATGGTGAGCTCGCCCTCCAGCACGAAGCCGCCCTGCTCGTCGCTGTCGTCGACCGGGCGCTCGCCGCTCGTCGCGCCGGGGTCGAGCCGGCTCTCGAGCATCGAGAACCCCGATGACATGCTGGGCGAAACCAGCACGTCCGTAATTCCGCCACCATAGTAAAGCGTGCGACGCTCGCCTGGCCGCGTGACCCACGGGAGCACGCGCGGCATGCTCACGCTGTAAAAATAGGTGGTGGGCGTCTGCAACGCCTCGCCGATGGCCGTGAGGTCCGCCACCGTGGGCCGCGAAAGACCGCGCTCGACCTGCGAGAGAAAGCCGACCGAGCGGCCGATCTTTTTTGCGAGCTCGGCAAGCGTCACCTTCTTGTGCCTGCGCAGATCGCGAATGAGGATCGCGAGGCCTTCTATTTCGTCCTGCTGGTCCATGCGGGTCTCTCCGTCACACGACATCGCGCAGGCGGTACCACAACTTGCCGAGCGCCTCCAACGGTGCGGCGAAGCGCTCGCCGCCCGGAAAGCGCGGATTATGAATGCGCTCGTAGAGCGAGAGCAAGTGCGTTTCGCCGAGGATGGCGTCGGCAACGGCGCGTGCCGCGGCCAGCGTCGGCAGGATGCCGTGGCCTGAAAAGCCCTGCAGCCAGTAGCGATCGCGGTCGTGGCCCACGTCCGGCGTCCGGCGAATGCTGACGTCGATATGACCGCCCCACGCATAGTCGAATTCGACGCCGCGCAACTGCGGGAATGCGCGTTCGAGACTCGGCCGGATCGCCGCGCCGATGTCGTTCGGGATGCCGCCCAGATAGGTGCACGCACCGCCGAAGAGCAGCCGATGATCCGGGCTCAAGCGAAAGTAGTCGGGAACGAACTGATTGTCGATCACGCAACTGTTGCGCGGCAGCAGCGAGTGCGCGAGCCCTGGGTCGAGCCTGCGCGTGGCGACCTGCCAGGTGCCCACCGGCAGCACGCGGGCCGCCAGTTCGCTATCGAGCCGGTCGATATAGGCGTTGCACGCGAGCACCAGCGCGCCGGCGCGCACCATGCCGTCCCGCGTGTTCGCGACATAGCCGCCTGGCGTTTCGCGATACGCGAGCACGCGGCTTTGCTCGAAGATGACGCCGCCCGCGCGCTCGATGGCGGCGGCCAGTCCAAGTGCGAGCTTGAGCGGATCGAGATGCCCCGCCTCGGGATCGTAGAGCGCCGCGCGATAGCGCCGGCTGCCAATCCACTCCGGCATCTCGTGCTCCGCAATGAAACGCAGGCTGTCGTAGCCCCACTTCTGCGCGGCCTCGTCGCGCGCGGCTTCGAGCATGGCGACACGCGAGCGTCTGACCGCCGCCCACAAACTGCCTGGTCGGTAGTCGATTTCGAAGCCGTGCCGCACGGGCAGTTCACGCACCTCGGCAGCGGCCCAGCGCATGCTGTCCCACAGTTCGCGCGCGCCCTCCCGTCCCAGCGCCTGTTCGAAGGGCGGCATGTCGCACGACCAGCCGAGCAGCGCCTGGCCGCCGTTGCGCCCCGACGCCGCCCACGCCACGCGGCTCGCCTCCACGACCGCCACGCGCCGTCCCGCCAGCGCCAGCCGCAGCGCAGTGTGCAATCCGCTGAAACCAGCGCCAACGACGAGGACGTCCACGCTGCAATCACCCGTCAGCGCGGGGCGCTCGGGCAGCGCGCCGTGTGCTCTGCCTGCGTAGTCGCGTGCGTAATAGCTGTCGATGTGGCGAGTCGATTCGGCAAACATGCGGCGCGTCCGTGAATATATGCTGGCTAAATTTCATGAAAAATTAGCACGGCAATTTCACGAAGGCAAATCGGCACAATCCCGGTGGCAGACGCACGTCGCCTCGGTGTACCCGTCCGCTCCAGTCCGGCAAACTAAAGTTGCTCGTTTTTGCGCTCGATTTAACAATCGGCAGGAATGTCCCAACTGCTTTGAACAGGCCCTATGGCTCGAGGCGAAGATCGTTCTCGATGGCCTTCTGGGTAGGCGATTCGACCAACCGGCGTGGATCAACTCAAAGTGCCGCGTTGAGCGTGGTGTCTGTGCGATCTTGCATACTAGGCCCAATTGCGATTGACGCCTGGCTACGTGAATTTGAGAGCTCCGAGAAAACGCTGCGCTCCTACACGCGGGAAATCGAGCGCTTCTACCTGTGGCTTGCCGCGCTTCAACGCAAGGGGCTTGCCTCCAGCAGGCAAGAAGATCTCAAGGCCTATACCGCCTTCATGGAGGCTCCGCCTGCCGACTGGTGCGGTGACCGGTATAACCGGCGCGGCACCAGTGCGTGGCGACCATTTGAAGGCCCGCTTGCTGTGCGCAGCTGCGCGTACGCACGAACCGTCATCAGCAGCCGCAGCGTCGTGCACGCGGTCGAGCAGCATGCTGACGCGTTTTCCCCAACGGATCTGCGCCAGAAGGCGGCCGCGGAGCGGCTGCTGTTTGTCCTGCGCTTTCTTGCTAACACGGGATTGCGCCGCGATGAGTTTGCCACGGCGCGCATGTCCGATATTGTGAGCCATGAGGATGTGCTCACGGGCGCGCCTTACTGGACGATGGAGGTGCGGGGCAAAGGCGGGAAACTGCGTACGATAGCCGTGAATGAAGGAGCGCTTGGGGCGCTGCGCCGGTACCGTCAGGCGCTGGGCACGAGCGTCAATTTCATCGGCAATGAGTCACCGGTCCCGTTGCCCGTTTGGGGCGAGCGCGGCCGGCACCACCGCTTTCTCAACGCCCACGTCGTCTACGAAGACGTACAGGCCGCCATCTGGATCGCCCA
Organism: Paraburkholderia sp.; assembly: GCA_036514415.1. Taxonomy (GTDB): domain Bacteria; phylum Pseudomonadota; class Gammaproteobacteria; order Burkholderiales; family Burkholderiaceae; genus Paraburkholderia. Next base: position 1,348 of record DATBXG010000360.1, on the reverse strand, counting down.
GGAAGCGATCGCCCCGGAGGATCCGTCGCTTGCTGAATCGATCGGTAACGTGACACCTCACTGGCTCCGTCACACAGGTGCCATGATCCTCGACCAGTTGGGTGTGAAGCCCGAGCTGATCCAGATGCAGCTCCGTCACGCTTCGCTCGACACGACCGTGAACATCTATACGGCCAGCGAGGACCGCGAACTCGTCGCGGCTCTGACGACTCTGCAGATCCAGGAGTAACGTTTTTCGCCTGATATCCGGTTCTCGCGCCGGGCGCGCTTTCTTCCTGTCCGGGCGCGCGTCGCGTATGCCGGGGCATCCCGCCTTTATCCGGTTGCGCTTAGCCAAGCTGTGCATGGATTCGACTATTCGAAAATCGGCTTTACTGGACAGACTGGTCGACGGGAGGACGAGATCTGGATCATGGCACACTACCACCACGTCTTTTGAACGCAGCAGTACAGGATGGTTTCGAGCCTGTCCCTGCAGGCCGACTTTGGGAGGGGCGAATCCTATCGGCCCTGCCCCTCCACTAACACGCAGCTATTCGAATTTGATCATCATCTCGCCGTCATTTATATAGCAATCCTACACATTTCAATAAAAACGTTTATCATTATGTTTACGTTAAATTAAAGTTCCTGGCCAGTAACGGGTCGTGCGCCCGTAACCGGAGCTTCCCGTCGCGCCGCGATGGATAACCAGCGGTCCCGGCGGTACCGGGTTCGTCGAGTTCGCCGAGGCTATCCTGCGCGTTCGGTTGTGAACTGCACAGCGCTCGCCAGCGCAGGCAGCCACGCTTACACGAAGGTTGGCATAGGTTATTCGATGCGTTTCCAACTAATCCGTTTTAGCCCCCGCGTCGCGCGAATGCCCCCGGGTCTCGACAACATGCCTGAACGTTTCAGCTGGACACGTCGCTTGCGGTTGCCACCACGCGAGTCGTTTCCAGACAACCCGCAATCCATGCCCGCCACCCGCCCGCCGCGCTGATGTCGATGGCCTCCGCCAGTGCCACACTCTCGCACAGAAACCCCTGCACCAGTGACCCGTCGGCAAGCTTTAGCGTGCCAATCCCGAGCGGCGCCGTAATCCCGGCTACGAAACTGCCAAAGGCAGCCATCGGCATTTCCCAGACCTCGACCTCAATCGCAACGCCCTCTCCCGCTGTGCGCACCAGGCCCGGCTTGCTCACGGCGCCTGGCTCGGCGGGCAGTGCATAAAGCCGATACTCGGGCGTCGTGCGCGTGGTGCAGACGAGGCGCGCGCCGCGCTGTGTGAGTTGCCAGTTGAGCGGCTGCCCCGACAAATGCGCGCCCACCACGGCTACGCGCATGCGGGCGTGCCCGCTGTCATTTG
>DATBXG010000359.1:0-2792 GCA_036514415.1 Paraburkholderia sp. | reverse complement strand
CGATCGAACAGCCTGTCGCGCGCATAGAGATCGAGCGTGGCGACGGCCGCTGCGGTCGCGACCGGGTGCGCCGAATAGGTGTAGCCGTGGAACAGCTCGATGGCGCCCGGCGCGCCGCTGTTCACGATCGTGTCGTGAACGGTGCGGCTCGCGGCCACGCCGCCCATCGGCACCGCGGCGTTGTTGATTGCCTTGGCCATCGTGATGATGTCAGGCGTCACGCCAAAATACTCGCTGGCCGTGGCCTTGCCGAGGCGCCCGAAGCCCGTGATGACCTCGTCGAAGATCAGCAGGATGCCGTGCTTCGTGCAGATCTCGCGCAGACGCTGCAGGTAGCCTTGCGGCGGAATCAGCACGCCGGTCGAGCCCGCCACGGGCTCGACGATCACGGCGGCGATGGTCGAGGCGTCGTGCAGCGCGACGATGCGTTCGAGGTCGTCCGCGAGATGCGCGCCCCAGCCCGGCTGGCCCTTCGAGAATGCGTTGTGTTCGAGGTTGTGCGTGTGCGGCAGATGATCGACGGCGGGCAGCAGCTGGCCCGAAAACGCCTTGCGGTTCGGTGCGATGCCGCCCACCGAGATGCCGCCGAAGCCCACGCCGTGATAGCCGCGCTCACGGCCGATCAGCTTCGTGCGCTGGCCTTCGCCGCGCGCGCGATGGTAGGCCAGCGCGATCTTCAGCGCGGTATCGACGGACTCCGAACCGGAGTTCGTGAAGAACACGCGGTCGAGCCCGGCCGGCATGATTTCCGCAATCTTGCTGGCTGCTTCGAACGCGAGCGGGTGGCCCATCTGGAAGGTCGGGGCGAAGTCGAGCGTCGCCGCTTGCTCGGCGATCGCCGCGACGATCTCCTCGCGTGCGTGGCCCGCATTCACGCACCACAGCCCCGCGCTGCCGTCCAGCACTTCGCGGCCGTCGGTCGTGCGGTAATACATACCCCTGGCCGATTCGAGCAGGCGCGGCGCGGCCTTGAACTGGCGGTTGGCGGTGAACGGCATCCAGAACGACGAGAGATCGTCGATGACGGGGCGCGAAGTCATGCGTGTTTCTCCTCAGGTGGGTTTTGCACAACTGTAGCGCCGAGACTTGAACGGCGGCATAGACAGTCTCTATACTGATCTGAAAACCGTGCTGGACAATTCTCGTCAACTGTATTGGTCGGCTTCCGAATCGTCCGGGTTTTCCCTCGCATCGAATCCTTGCTTTTCCAATGATCGAACTCGCACTGGAGCGCGGCCGCGGCGCCTCGACCACGCTCGTCGAGCAGCTCGTACAGGCCTTCACGCGCGCCATCGAAGCGCAAACGCTGCGCGCCGGCGCGCTGCTACCCTCCGTGCGGCAGCTCGCGCAAACGCATGCGCTTTCCACCTATACGGTAACTGAGGCGTATAACCGGCTCGTGTCGATGGGCGTCGTGGTCGCGCGGCGCGGCTCGGGCTACCGCGTGGCGGCGCGTCACGAGAGCGGCGGGGAGTCGGCACGGGCGCGCGTGACGGGCTGGCAGCCGCCCACGCTCACGGCCACGTGGCTGCTTTCCGACGTGTTCGCCGACCATTCGGTGCCGATCAAGGCCGGCTGCGGCTGGGTGCCGGGCGAGTGGATCAACGAAAGCGGCCTGCACCACACCTTGCGCGCGCTGAGCCGCGTACCCGCCGTGCGCCTTGGCGACTACGGGCACCCCTACGGCTACGCGCCACTGCGCGAGCGCATCGCGGTCCAGCTCGACCGGCAGGGGCTGCCTGTCGAGGTGTCGAACGTTCTGCTCACCCACGGTGCGACGCAGGGGCTCGATCTCGTCGTGCGCACGCTGCTGCGCGCGGGCGACGCGGTGCTCGTGGAGGACCCCGGCTACTGCAATCTGCTGCAGATCCTCAAGCTCGCGGGCCTCACGGTGTACGGCGTGCCGCGCACGCCGGCCGGGCTCGACATCGAGGCGCTGGAGCGCCAGGTGGCCGCGCATCAGCCCAAGGCGATCTTCGTCAACACGACGCTGCAGAACCCCACGGGCGCGACCTTCACGATGGCCAACGCGTTCCGCCTGCTGCAGATCGCCGAGCGCCAGCGCATGTGGGTCGTCGAGGACGACGTGAGCCGCGAGCTGGCGCCGCCCGGCGCGCCGCTTCTTGCTGCGATGGAAGGTCTGCAGCGCGTGCTCTACGTGGGCGGCTTTTCGAAGACGGTCACGCCTTCGTTGCGCTGCGGCTATGTGGTGGCCGAGCGCGATGTGCTGCGCGAGCTGGCGCGCGCAAAGATGGCGGTGGGGCTCACGTCATCGGAGACCATCGAGCGCATCGTCGACAAGGTGCTGCTCGAAGGGCGTCACGCGCGCCATGTCGAGCTTGTGAACGAGCGGTTGAAGGCCGCGCACGCGTGCGTCGAGGAGCGGCTCGACGCGCTCGGGCTGGAAGTGTTCCACCGGCCGCGCGCGGGGCTTTTCGTGTGGGCGCGCCTTGCCGTCGAGCCCGAGCGCGCGGGGGCGATCGCCACGGCGGCGCTGCGTGACGGCATCTGGCTCGCGCCGGGCTCGTATTTCCGGCCCGACGATGAACCGAGCGCGTGGTTTCGCTTCAACGCGCCGTATTCGACCGACGATGCGCTGTGGCGGTTCATCGAGCGGGTGCGCTAAGGGCCGCCAGGGCGCGCGTTCAATGTCAAAACAGACTCTGCTGCCCAGACATCACGGTTTCGAAATCCTCGCGCAGGAAAGGCAGAATCGCGTCCGCGACGGGCTGTAGCTGGCGGCTCACGTAAAACGCGTAGTCGAGCGGCGAACTCAGCGTTTCGAGCGGCTC
>DATBXG010000358.1:0-2185 GCA_036514415.1 Paraburkholderia sp. | reverse complement strand
GTCGGCCTCGCCGCGTGGCCGGAGACCGCGCCGCTCCTGTGGGTCGCGGCAGCGGGCGCCGGGCTGGGCGGCACGTTCTCGGTCACGCTCGTCACCGCGCTCGACCATTGCGCCGACCATCGGGTGGCCGCGCGCCTCGTCGCCTTCGTGCAAGGTCTGGGCTTCGTGATCGCCGCGCTCGCCCCGATCGCAGCCGGCCGCGTACGCGACCTCACCGGCGGCTTTACGGGCGCGTGGATGATGCTCGCCGTTTCGATCAGCGCGATGATCGTGCTCACACTCGCGTTTTCGCCCCGCAGTTACGGGCGCTGGCACGGTGCCAATAGTCAAGTCGCGCAAGACCTGGCCGAGGATGGCGGCGTCGCGCAACGCCGCGCCGCGCTCGACGCCTGAGCCGCCGCAGGGCCCATCCGCGGAGCCCGGAATCGGGCCATAGATCAGGCCCTGAATTGCTGCCCAGACTGGCTGCTTTTGGCTCTTCAACGGGACGAGGCGCATCCGTGCAACACATCGCCAACGCAGGTCGTGAAACGTTTGCATAAGCGCCTGTATGAATGTACAGTGCGTGCAGCCTGCCTTCTGTGCCGCCCGGTCGCCGTACCGGGTCACGCCGCCTCTGAGACGTGCCCGCCGGCCTCGCGCCCCGCAGCATGGCGCGGCCAGGGCCTGTACATCGAAACGGAGAACACGACGTGCGATTCTTCATCACGGGGACCTTGCTGTGCGTCCTCGGGTCCACCGCGATCGCCGGGGAACACTACATCGAGATCTGGAATCCGCCAGAAGCGCGCACGCCCTCGGCGCACGCGAGCAGCGCCGGAAAGAAGGCGCACCATGGGTCGAAGCACAAGCCTGCCTCCGCCGACCGCCTCACGACACGCAAGATCGCCGAACCGGCCGTACGCGCGCCCGCGCCCACGCTGCCGGTCACACCAGCCGGCGCCGCCACGCCGGGCGCCCCCGCGCGCACCGCGCCGGACAACGGACGCATGCCGGCCATCCCGCCGCAAATCGGCCCCGACGGCAACGTCCTCACAGTGAGCTACCGCGTGCCCGCGCATCGCGCGGCAACGCCGCTGCGCGCGCAGTAAGCGGAACGCAGCCGCACCAGGCACCCCATCGCGGCAGTTCGAGGCCGCTCCAGGCAACTCCAGGCATCGAGCCGCGCTACCCGCGTCGACGCAGCGCCCCTCCCGTCTCCAGAAAAAAAACAGCCCCGTCACCGAGGAGGTGCGGGGCCGAATCCCATGTCAAGGAGATGTCATGGAGGAGACGGGTTCATCTTAGCCATGGCCCGCCGCGCGCCCAACCAATGGTTTCGCATATGCATATCGGGCCGCGTCTCGCCGCGCAACGTAGCGCCGGCGGCATATGGTTAGAACAAAAAGTCGTTTCGCGCCGCGCGGCGCGCTCTCTAAGATGACCCTTTCCAGGTTCCAGGCTTCGAGGCTTCGCTGCTCAAAGACGCGCGAGCCACGTCCCATCGCCATTCAGGGAGCACCCCTTGAGCATTTCCGATTCGCAACGCCGCCCGCTCGTCGTCGGCATCGGCGGCACCACGCGCGCCGCCTCGTCGACTGAGCGCGCGCTAAGTTTCGCGCTGCGCGGCGCAGAAGAGGCCGGCGCGCGCACGCAACTGTTCGGCGGCACGTTCCTGCACACGCTGCCGCACTACGCGCCCGAAGACCCCGCTCGCACCGACGCGCAACTCGAACTGATCGAAGCCGTACGCGCCGCCGACGCCGTCATCATCGCGACGCCCGGCTATCACGGCGGCGTTTCCGGTCTCGTGAAGAACGCGCTCGACACGCTCGAAGAGCTTCGCGCCGACAGCCGCCCGTACCTCGACGGCCGCGCCGTGGGCTGCATCGTCACGGCCTATGGCTGGCAGGCCGCGGGCTCGGTGCTGACCTCGCTGCGCTCGATCGTGCACGCGCTGCGCGGCTGGCCCACGCCGTTCGGCGCGGGCATCAACACGCTCGAGACGCGTTTCGAGAGCGCGCAGCAGTGCTCCGATGCGAAGGTCGCCGAACAACTCGCAACGGTCGGCCGCCAGGCGGCGCAGTTCGCGCTCGCGTTCGGCGGACAGGGTCAGGAACATTACGCAGCGCCGCTTGCGAGCGCCCTGAACAGCGTCGGCAGCGCGCAGGCCGCCAATGCGCTGCGCACCGAAAAGCGCCTGAGC
>DATBXG010000357.1:0-5177 GCA_036514415.1 Paraburkholderia sp. | reverse complement strand
GAGTGTGCAGAGGAGACCGCCGAACGGCACCGCGAAATTCAGCACCCCCAGATAGGCGAACAGCAACAGACGCGGCTGACGGTAGCGCGCCGGCATCAGGCGCGCGCTGCCCGCTGCGACGAGCACGGCCGCAATCGCCTGCAATCCGAAGCAGGCGAGCACCAGTTGCGTGTTCGTCCTCGCGGCCGCCACGCTCTGCTGCACGGCAACCGGCATGCCGGCGAGCACGGTCGCCGACGTATCGGCCGCGGCGCGCGCGGCGACGTCGACTGCCCCCACCTGTACGACGAGCCCCGCGATGACGGCGAGCGCCGCGAGCACCGGCACGAGCACACGCATCGGGCCGGCGGGCGGCGTCTCAGCCTGTACCGCGGACGACTCGGCGACTTCGGCTTCAGACTCTGACATCGTTCAACTCCAGCAGGCGCCGCAGCGCTGCGACCGGCTGCTCGCCCGGCACCGCCATCGCATGTTCGACGACGTGCGCCGACTCGAAATCGACGCCGAAGCGCGCGCGCATGTTCTCCTCGATCCGCATCAGATAGCCGTCCACCGCGCCTTCGCCGGACAGCGGCATCAGCGTTAGCATCGTCAGATGGCGGCCGTCGCGGATCGGCCACTGCATGTCGAGCGCGCGCCGCGTGCGCAACACGCTGTCGAACAGCGCCGCGCTGCGCTCGTCGGTTTCGAAGCGCAGCGCGACGAGCGACGACGGCATCTTCGTGTCGCGCACGAGATGAGAGAGCCGCGCATAATCGAGCGCAAATTCGTAAGGACAACTCTGGAATTCCTTGATGATCTCCTGCGTGACGGCCGCATGGCGCACGCCATCCGCATAGTGATGGCAGAGCACGAGCAGGAACTGCAGGTTGTCGGTGGTGAGCGCGAGAAACGGCAGACTTTCCACGACGACGATCCCGATCGTCGTCTTCAGTGCGTCGACGAGCGGCACGCACACGATATACGCCGAGCGCGCCGCCTGCTGCTGCTCCACGGACGAAACGTGAACCAGGGTGCCGATATTGAGCGCTTCGCGGAGCAGCGGATCGTTCGGATCGAGCGTGAACGGCGCACCGATCGCCGCCGACGCTTCGATCACCGGCCCGCCGTCGCGCCACGCGTGGATGCTCGCGCGCTCGAACTGGCACGCCTGCGAGGCCGTGTCGAGAAACAGTTGCGCGCCGCGCAGCGGCACGTCGCCGTCCCCGACCGGCTCCTGCGCAAGCACCGTCTGCCGAAGTTTCAGCAGTGAATCACGCAGCGTCGCCGGCCGGCTCATCAGATCCTGCTCGAGCCGCTCGTGCGACAGGCGCAGCATGAACTGATTGCGCGTGAGCACCGCTAGCTGCTCGGCGAGATACTCGTTCGCCGCGCGCGCCTGGCGCAGCCGCGTGATCCAGACATCGCCGAACTGCCCGCACAGCATCGTCAGCACGAAGCCGCTGAAGAAAAAGCCGACCGGCAGCGTGCCCCGCACCCCGGTGGCCGCGGCGATGTGCAGCCGCCCGACGATCTGCGGGTTGAAGCCGCCCGGATATAGCGTGTACCACACCGCGAGTACAAGGACGCCGGAGCACGCGCCGAGGATCGTGCCGTAGCGCAGCGCGATCACGATCGGGACGATCCAGATCCAGCCGCCACCGGTGCCGATAAGCAACGGGTCGTGCGGCGAGAAGATCTCGCACAGCACGACCGACGCGAGCGTCGCCACGACCGTCTCGACGAACGCGATGGCGACCCGCCGACGGCCGCCGGACCGCGGCGCGACGAAATTCGCCCAGCGCGTGCCGGCGCCGATGCCCTGCATGCGCCGCTTTTTCTTGCGACTCCCGCCCGGTCCCGTCTTGTCCGATGTGGCCTGCGTGCTCATTGCCCGCCCATGTCCGGAAAGGCGCGTGAGCACGCGCCGCGATGTGCTGCGTTCATGGCGCGCGCCTCACCGCAGCGGCGACAGCATCTCGCGCTCGAGCCGCTGCGCGACGCCCGACACCGCCGAACGGCTCCACCCAGTTCGCGCGCCGCTCGTGGTCCACACGATCTTGCCGGTGTCGACCTCGACGACATCGAACGTTAGCCCGACCGCCGGTTCGCCGTCCACGCCCACCTTGTAGCGCCATTCGTTGACGGAGCCGGTGATCGCGTAGCGCGCGTGCTGCTGACGCGCCCAGTCGAGCGCCGTCTGCGGTCGGGCTTCGCCGGGTCGAACAGCGTTTCGTCGTCGCTGGACGCCGGATAACGCACGATGTTCGTAAACCCCTGCGCCGCCAGCACGCTATGCGCGATCGACGCCGCGCGCTGCCCCGCCTGCGGCGTCTCCGTGTTGTTCCTGAGCGGCAGCACGGCCCACACGTCCTCCTTGGACTGCGAAAACGCCGGCACGTGGCCACGGTCGACCACGGGCCACGCGCAGCCGCCAAGCATGCTGGCGGCAAGCAACAGTGCGCCGGCGACGGACGCGGCACGCATCCGGAAACGGCTACAGGTTCGATCACTCATTTTGCTCTCCGCGCTGGCAATTCAAGTTCTAGTACAACCACCGATATCGCACACCTATCTCTTTCACCGATGTCGAGCTGGTCGCCGACGCCCCCGAGTACGAGCCATAGAACATCGCCTGGTCGCCGCCGAACACGCTGCCGGCCACGCCGACGGTCGCCTGCGCGGTCAGCTTCGCGCGCGAGTCGTACACCGGCCCGACCGACACCATCGGCCGCCACGCCTTCGTGTACTCCTCGGGCAGATCGTCGCCGAAGGAGAACAGGAGGCCCACCTGCGTGAACGTCTGCGGCATGAACGACGCCGCATCGAACGCCGCGCCGACCGGCAAGAGCGGCCGCAACGCCTCGCCGGGCGCGCCGTTCGCGTTGTATTGCCCGTGCGCAAACATGACCTGCACCGTGTAGTCCGGATAATCGACCTTGATCTTGTATCCGCCGTTCAGTTCGACCAGGTTGCCGGTGCCGAGCGTCGAGCGGTCCTGCCCGTGAAACCGGTCGTATTCGTAACGGCCGCCGCTGAACCAGTGCTGGTCGAACCGGTAGTTGAAGCCCACTGATGCGATGTCCTTTGTGCCACCCACCTGCAACTGCGTCGATTCGGTCGCCGCCTGGTTGTAGCCGAGCGCCCACGTGAGCGTGAGCGACGGCGTCCATGTGTACTGGCCCTCGGCGCGCGCAGTCGTGAAGTCTTTGAGCGCGTCGCGCCGGCCAAGCGTGATCCGCTCGTCGGCGTACTGGCTCTGATGGCGATAAATTGCTTCGAAGAGCCGGTCGATGCCCGGCACGTTCGGCATCGACGTGGCGTCGCCCCACTGGTCGCGCTGCATGTAGCGGAACTGCATCGACTGCGAATTCGTGAGACGCAGACCGCCCGTCACCGATTCCTCGGTGAAGCGCAGCGGCCCCTGATCGACGTAGCGCAGCGCGGCCGCGACGGCCTGAGCACTCCTTAGCACCTGCTCGCGTAGCTGGGCCTGCATGATTTCGTCGTTCGGCAGACGCGTGAGCGAATCGAACGCGTCGCTCTGCGCGTCGGGATAGCGGCTCGTCAGCGCTTCGGCGTCGACCTTGTTCTGGCGCGGGATCAGATCCGGCAGCGTGGTGAGCAGACGGTCGAGCGTGTTCACGTCGTCGTCGTCGATCGCGAGTTGCGCCTCGGCGTACACTGGCCGCGTGCTGCGCAGCGCGTACTGCCGGATGAGCCACGCGTGCTCCAGATCGGTTTCGCCCTCGCCCTGCGCCCACGAAATCGCGGCCTCGCGCGCGATCGTCGAATACAGCGCGCGTTCGTGCGTGAGCGTCTCTTGCTTCGCGGGCGGCAGCTTGTCGAATTCGCTCAGATCGCCAAGTTCGGAGTGCGCCTCGGCCGGCTGTGCCGCCGATGCGGATTGCCGACGGTCCTCGCGCAGCAGTTCGATCAGCATCGCGCGCGAGACGTCGCCGGTCGCGAATTGCTGCGAAAGCGCCACCATGCGACTATGCAGGTCTTCCGAATCGTTGCCGATGTCGGCGCCGGTGTCCGTATCGGCGGGCGTTTTCTGCGGCTGCGCGCTCCAGCGGCGGCTCGCCATTTCGCGCCATACCTGGCGGCGCACGCGCCACGCGTCGTCGGTGCGGCCGTTCAGTTCGAGCGCGTCGGCCCACGAGAGCCGCCATAGCGGGTCCTTCATCGACGTCGCCGCCTGCTTGTGCAGGTAATACAGCACGTGCCGCCCGTCGCCGGTCCGCTGGTACGCCGCCGCATACGCGCCCCAAAACGACGGAGTGCCGTCCGCCACATCCGCGTAGCGACGCAGCGCGCGGCGCAGGTCGGCCGACGTGCCGCGATCGATCAGATCCCAGAGGTACGCGGCTGCCGCTTCGAGATTGTCGGGATCGAGCGCCACGGCGCGGCGAACGTCGCTGGCCGCGCCGGCCAGGTCGCCCATCTGACGGCGATACTCGCTGCGCGCGAGCAGAAACGGCGCGGATTTCTCGGCTTCCGCCAGTTGCTTTGGCGTGAGCGCATCGAGCATCGCCGCAATGCGCCCCCACGCATGCGCGCGCTGATAGTTGTACAGCGCCTGCTGCAGCATCCGGATCTGGCCGCTCTGCCGGAACGCGAGTTCGGCGAGACGCCCGGCGTCGATCGGCGAATCGTCGTAGAAGTTGATCATCGCGTCGAAGTCGGCCGGGGTGATCTTCCCCGATGCGAGGATCGCGCGATACGCAGTGCTGACCGCGTCGCGCCGCTGCAGGATCGACGCGATCTCCGCGTCGAAACGCCAGTAGTCCGTATCGGCGGGCGTCACCGTCTGCTGCGCGACGCGCAGCGCCGCCAACGCGCCCTCGAAGTCGGTGCGCGCGTACAGCATCGTCGCGATTTTCTGGCCGTAAGCAGCGTTCGGGCCGTAGTCGTGCTGGAGCGTCTGCCACGTGTGCAGCGCGAGGTCGTCGTTGCCCTTGCGCTCGGCAAGCACGGCATAGCGTTCGAGCAGCGGGCGGCGCATCGCGCCCTGGGCGCGGCCCAGCAGGAAGCTCAGGCCGCTGTCCGGATCGGCGAGGCGCTCGTACGACGCGACGACCTGATCGATCAGCTTGAGGTCGTCGGGCTTGCTGCCCGACTGATGCAGCAGCGCAGCAAGGATCGCCTGTTCGTCGTTGAGGCCGGGCGCGAGGCGCGCCACCTGCGTCCACGCG
>DATBXG010000356.1:0-4830 GCA_036514415.1 Paraburkholderia sp. | reverse complement strand
AGGTTAGTGACAAGGCGCTCATTCATCCCGCTGCTCGCTTCGCGCGCTGCGGTTGGGTCTGCATGGGAAAGCGGGTGGCACGCGTGAGCATTCGCGAGAACTCACGTGCCCCACTGGTGTTTGGTTGTGCCCTTCGGGGCGCGTAGCGCCGCCGGAGGTATGAGCGCCTTGTCACTCCGTCTGGCGGCGCGGGGTGACAGACGCTCCGGAGCCATTCACCATTTACGACGGGATGTGAATTGTGGCTGGCACTAGCGGTTTGAGCGGCTTTCTTTGCCTACTTTCTTTGCCGCCGCAAAGAAAGTAGGTGCCGCCCCGCACAGGGGCAACGCTCGCATACCGCCGCGAATACAAGGAAAGGCCAAAACGGCAAGACCCACGACAAAGCCAAAAATCAAAACGCCAAAACAAACCAGCCACAAGGCATCAATGCAGCGAGCCGCATATACCGCCGATCTCTGTGTCCGCGCCAACCAGCGGACGTTCATTACGCAACAGCGCATCGAGATCCATCAACTGCGATGCCTCCTGACCGCTGCGTTGCTCGCGGAACATGACGGGCGGCACGCCGAACTGCTTGCGGAATTCGCGGCCAAGGTGGGAGGCATCCGAGAAGCCGCAGCTCGACGCGATGTCGGCCACGGTGCGGTCCGAACTCGTGAGGAGCCACGCAGCGGTGCGCAGGCGCAGCACATTGGCGAACGCGCGCGGGCTCTTGCCCGTTTCCGCCTTGAAGAGCCGCTCGAGCTGACGCGGCGAGAGGTTCAGCTTGTCGGCCAGTTCCTCGAGCGGGACGTTGCGGCCAACCTGTTGCTCCATCAACAGAACGGCGCGCTTGACCTTCGGGTGCGTGGCGGGTTCGAGGCCGGGCGGGTGGGGCTGCGGCGCATTGCCCTTCTGCATTTCGCCCACCAGAAGGATCCGCAGCGCTTTCTGCACGGTCGCATGATCGAAGTGGCGCAGCAAAATGGCGGCGGCGACGTCGATCGACGCGCGGCCGCCCGAGCAGGTAATGCGGCGCCGGTCGATCGCGAACAGACGGTCGGCGACGATGGCGTCGGCATTGACGTTGGGGAAGCGCTCGATGAAGTCCCAGTAGTGGAACCAGCTGACGCAAATGCGATGACCGTCGAGCACGCCGGCGCGCATGAGCGAGAACACGCCCGTGCAGATGCCGACGACCGTCGTGTCCCCGCTGGCCGCGCGGCGTATGTACTGCAGCGTGGCTTCGCTTGCCTGCGGGCCGGAGTGGAGCAGGCCGCCGACGACCACGAGATAGTCGACCGGCTCGGCATCGTCGAATGTCTCCCAGGGCGAGACCTGGATGCCGCAGCTCGCACGGACCGGCGCGAGCGTCTCGCCGATCACGCGCCACGAACAGCGCACCGGCTTGCTGAAGTCGCCATCGTCGGCGGAGAGCCGCAGCATGTCGACGAAACCGGAGAATGCGGTCAGCGTGAAGTTGGGCAGCAGCACGATGCCGAAGCGGATGCGCTCCCTCGCGCAAGCGCCGATGGGAGCGGCAGTGGGCAGTGTGTCGGACATGGAGGCACCGGAAGGCGGCGACGAGATTACAGGCAAGCTTCGCCGTTATGGCCCCCTGGGGCTTGCGGTTTTCCGCCATCGACCATCGCAAAAGCGAAATTCACGTGATGCAGACGGCATGGCGGGGCCGTTCCGCCGCCCTGGCGCATTCGTTCTAGCAACACCGCCGCAGCTTTGGTCAACTGGCTGCGTAGTGTGCGTAGTGCTGCCTGCGTCTGTGCGGCACGCCGAATCCATCAACGAGGCCTCGTTTCATGCCGCGCGCCAAAACCGTCGAACTCAACGAACGCGCCTGTCACGGCGATGCCGCCGCCGCGCTTACGCTGCTGGAGCAGAGCATGGCGCGCGGGCACGGGCGCATCGGGCTGCTGCGCTATCTGCAGGCCCGCTGCGCGGGCGCGGCGCTTGCGCGGCAGCATCACGACTACGCGCGGCAGGTGGCCGACAACATGAGCGATGACGCGCTCGCGGCACTGGCGGCGCAGGCGCAGCACCGGCACGGCGCCGCGGCGGCCAGGAGCCGGCCGCGCGGTCCCTCACAGCACGACGGTGCGCCCGTCGTTGATGAAAACTCGCCGCTCGAGAAACGCCTTCACGGCGCGCGCGAGCGTCACGCATTCGACGTCGCGCCCGACGGCCAGTAGGCGCTCAGGGTCGCAAGTGTGGTCGACCCGCTGCACTTCCTGCTCGATGATCGGCCCTTCGTCGAGATCGTCGGTCACGAAATGCGCGGTCGCGCCAATCAGCTTCACCCCGCGCACGTGCGCCTGATGATAGGGGCGTGCGCCCTTGAAGCCGGGCAGGAAGGAGTGGTGGATGTTGATCGCGCGCCCGGCCAGCCGCTGGCTCGTCTCATCGGAAAGAATCTGCATGTAGCGCGCGAGTATCAGCAGCTCCGAACCGGTCGAATCGAACAGGTCGAGGATGGCGTCCTCCTGTTCGCGCCGCGTTTCCGGCGTGACGGGGAGATAGTGAAACGGCAGGTCGTGTTGCCGCGCGAGCGGCTCGAAATCGCGGTGATTCGAGGCAATGCCCGCAATGTCCATTTGCAGTTCGCCCATGCGCCAGCGAAACAGCAGATCGGCAAGACAGTGCTCGAGCTTCGAGACCATGATGAGCACTTTGGGGCGCACGCGCAGGTCGTGTATCGCCCATGTCATTGCGTGCTGGCTCGCAACGGGCGCGAACTCGTCCCGGAGCCCCGCCAGGTCGAAGCGCTCGCCAGCGCCTGGCTGCAAGACCTCATGGAAGACACAGCGCAGGAAGAAACGCGTGCTGATGTCGTCGTCGAAAACCGTCAACTCGTCGATATAGCCGCGGTGAGCGTCGAGAAAGCCGGCGACCGCGGCGACCTGACCGGCGGCGCTGGGGCAGGCGAGCGTGAGCACGTAGCGGTGCTGTGGTGCGGCGGTGGACATGCAGTTCTCCTGGTGTCGTGGTGCGCCCGGTGCAATGCATCACGTGTGGTGCACGCGAGGGCGCTGGCGTGATGGCGAAAGTAAGCCACCAATCGGCACGTGGCACATAGAATCCACACGCTGTATTGCGAGTACGAAACCGCCAACATGACAAATGCGCCGAATCTGATGACCGCGCGCGGGCGCGTCGCTTTTTGCGTGCATGCCTGTCGTATTTGTTCTGTCGCCGTGTTTTTTCTCCTGCGAGCATGCTGCGACCCGCAGCTTCGTCAACGCGAAGCGTTGCGGCTAACCGGGAGCGGAGATGGAGAGTTACCTGGGGCAGGCGAGGGCGTGCAATGGACAGCGCGCCGCGCTCTTTCGCGTGCGCACGTCGGTCGCCGACGTTTATATGTCAGTGACCCGCTCGAACTACGGCAACGAGGAACGGGCCGTGGTCGAGGTGGATCGCGCGCGCTTTTTCACCTTATGGCGCGACGAGCCAGGCGGCGCACATGCGGGGCTCGCGAACGGCAACCCGCAAACATGGATGACCGACCCGAGATTCGAACTGGCAACCGAAGGCTTCAGTTTCGGCGCGCATGATCCCGTGCCGATCGCCGAGGTCCGCTGCCGGCCGCGCGCCGCGCATCAGGCACCCTACGTGGCGTTCACGGACGGCATCATGAGGACCCTCTGGCTCGCCGCGCACGCCGCGCAGTGCTTTCCCGTCGAGTGCAGCGTGCACGACGCCGCGACGCTGCACAGGCTGGCGGGAACATCCGGGAGCCGCTGGCTCTGCGTTGACGAACTCATTGCGCCGCACGTGGCTTGAGCACTGGACGCGAGTTTGATGCGAGCTTGCCGTGAACGCTAGCGCGCGAGCGCCCACATCAGCGAAACGGAGAACGCCGCCACGACCACCGACGCGCAACGCTGGAACAGCGCGGGACGAATGAGCGGCAAGCGGCCATTGCGAGGCGCCGCGCCAATGGCGATCCATGCGAGGCCAATCGGAATCAGCAGGCACGCGAAGATCGCCATGGCTTCGAGCCACGCTGTGAGACTCGCAAAGGCGGCAGGCGGAAAAATCGAGCCCGCGAACAAAATGGCTTTGGGATTGAGCACCGTCGCGCTGAACAGCGTGCGCGGGGTGACGACGCTCGCCGCCGAAGCTTCGATCGAGCTCGCCGTGAGCCACAGACGGATGGCGAGCCACGCAAGATAGACGCTGCAGGCAAGGCGCAGGACCTTCGGCAGCCAGTTCAACGATTGCGACGCGTGCGTGAAGCAAATGCCCCAGAGGGAAATCGACACGAGGTAGCCGGCCAGTTCGGCGCCGGTGAGATGGGCGGAGCGTCGAAGTCCCTGTCTGAGCCCGGCGGCGGCGAGCAGGGTGTTGGTCGGCCCCGGCATGAGCAGCACGATTGCGCAGCCTGAAGCCATCAGCGCGGCGGTTGAAAGGGAAAACATGAAATGGCGAGGGGAAAATGCTGCCTTGGGTTATCGGAAGTTCAAGCCAGGGCGCTATTGCGGCCAATGGCGGAGCGCCGCTGCGGGTGTGCATATTCTACGGCGTACGCGGGTGCGCGTCTAAGTCACGGGAGCTGCAGTCCGATCATAGTGCAGCGCCATCGTGCCGCCTGTGGCGAAGAGCGCGAGGTCGGTCACAAGGGACGGACTTGTTCATAATGAGGAGCCGGTCGGGATGGCGTGGGCAGCGCGTCAAGGTGTGGCCGGGACGATGCGTTCGCGCTCCGAGCGGGTGACCTCGCTGTGGTCCCGCGCAATGAACGTATAGACGGTCGGCAGGACGAACAGCGTAAACAGCGTGCCGACCAGCATGCCGATCGACACCGTGATGCCGATAGCGAACCGGCTCGCCGCA
>DATBXG010000355.1:0-2742 GCA_036514415.1 Paraburkholderia sp. | reverse complement strand
CACGCGCGTCACGCGCTGGAGAGCGGCGGCGAGCCGCGCGTCGCCGGTGTCGAGTTCGGCTAGCGTGGGCCGTGGCGTCGTATCGGCGGCCGTTTTTGCAGCGGCGGGCGCTGGCGCGTACGCCGCATACGCGGCGTTTGGCGCGCGCGACGATTCTGGCGTCGCGCAACGCGCAAGCGTGGCCGCGCCGGGCGTGGCGCGCGCGATCACGCGCACGCCGCTTGGCAGCGCAAGCGTGAGCGGTTCGCCGGGCGCGCGCATGAGCTGCTGCATGAAGGCCGCGAACGGCTGGCCGAAGAGCGCCGCGAATTCGCGCTGCTGCAGGTCCGCGAGCGGCGCGCCGAACTGGAACAGGGCGCTGCGGTTCGCGCAGAGCAGCGTGCCGTCGGGGGAGAACGCGGCCAATCCTTCGTACAACGTACCGATGAACTCCGCGCGCGCATGAAACTGGAGCCGGATGGCTTCGGCGAATTCGGTGCTGAACAGATGGTTCTCGATCATCTGCGCCGACATGCGCACGAGCGCGAGCGTGTGCTTGTGAAAGCCGCGCGAGTCGCCGCTCACGTCTAGCGCGCCGAGCGTGCGGCCGTACGGATCGGCGATCGGCGCGCACGAGCAGGTGAGGATGTGATTGGCGCGCAGAAAATGCTCGCCCGCATGCACGGTGGTGGGCTGCCCGTCCACGAGCGCCGTGCCGATCGCATTCGTGCCGCGATGCTGCTCGGCCCACGAAACGCCCGGGCGCAGCGCCACGCGCTGCGCCTTTTCGACGAAATCGCTGTCGCCGAGGCTGTGGAGGATCACACCGTTGCAGTCGGTGAGCAGCACCATGCTCTGCGTGTCGACGATCTGCGCATGCAACGCGTCCATCACGGGCCGCGCCTGATGGTAGAGCGCGCGATTCGTGTCGATGAGCTCGCGCAGGTCCACGGCGGCCAGCGCGTCGAATTCGGGCGCTTCGCCAGTGCGCAGCCCGAGTGCGCGCGAGCGCGCGTGAGCTTGCGCGATAGCGTCCGCGCGGGCCGCGTCGTGCGGCGTGACGGGGCGTCGGGTCACTCGTGTCTCCAGTCGTTATGGGCACAACGTTGCAGCGCAGCAAGGGCGCGGACGGTGCCTCTGGGGCAGTTCATGGTACAGGATACGCCGCGCCTGCCAATGAGGATTGAAGCGGGGATCGAAGCGGGGATCGAAGCCGGGTGGCGCCGCCCTCAACTGCCCCTTGAGTTTATTCGCGCGGGTGCCAGGATGAAGGTGAGGGCGCATTCGCGTCGCGCCCCGGCGGTGCAGGCGCGCCGCCCGCTCCGTTACGGAGTACGTCATGGTGCACGGCGAATTGAGGATCGTGGGGGCGGTGCTCGCCACGTTCGTTGCGCTCTTTGGCCTCGGGTACGCAATTGACGGATTGATCTTCGACGAGAACGACGTCGTGCTTTCCGGAATGGCGACCGTGGTCCTTGCGATCGCTGCGTTCGTGGTGATGCTGACCTTGCATCCGAAGGACCTCGAACACCTCGATCAGCACCGGCATCGCGAATCGTGACGCGCCCGCGCGGCACGCATGCTGCGATGCGACAACCGGCACAGCGCGTCGGCGCAGGGCCGGGGAGGGTGTTTGCGTGAGTTTGTGCGCGCAACGACGGATACGGATGCTGCACCTGCGATAAAACGCGCTGAAATCAGGCCCCGAAGCGCTCGTTGTCAGCTATTTCAGGTGTGTGACAACGCGGAGCTTGCGGGCCGCTGGAAGTCGTCTAAAGTGAATCAGATCAACCGCCGCAAACGTGTCTCTCGGGGCGGCTGATGTTGATCCGCGCGTGCCGGATCGGGGTGTTCCCCGCACTATGCTGGGGCAGCCCGAGGCGGCGGAGCGCGGCCCGTTCACCCTCAACCTAAGGCGACTCCCATGCAGATCATGTTTCCGAATGAGGCGCCCGAATACTCGGGACCCGACCTTACCTTGGCGTTTCCGGCGATGATCGATGGAGAGAGGGTGGAGTGTCTGATCACGGCGGCGGCGCTGGAAGACCACTTCGGTGCGGCCTCGCCGCGCGCCGAAGACATGCTCAACGCCTTCGACCATCACCGCGACCGCATCGAGGCTTGTGCGCGCCGCTTGCTGTCCGAAACGCGTGCGCAGTGTCTCGTGCTGCGCAGCGGCTACGTGCGCTTCGTCCAGGCGCACGGCAGCGTGTCCTGAACGCGTCGTTAGCGCTCTATCGCTCACAAGACGACGGCGCTTTCCCTAAACGGATCATTTCGCTTCTTGCCGCGCCCCTCGGGGCGCGGCTTTCGTTTGTGCGCGCCCAGAAGCCCGAGAGGTTTTCCTTCAGCGCCTCGGGTTTGCCGATGCCTTCGAACGGGGCGCGTTGCGCGTCGCCGATGAGCAGGTTGATCGAGCGTATGCCGTTACGCGTTGCCGAGATAGAAATACCGGAACAGGAACACGGCCGCGATGATCCAGACGATCAGCTTCACGTCGCGCACGCGGCCCGTGAGCAGCTTCAGGCCCGCATACGAGATGAAGCCGAACGCCACGCCATTGGCGATCGAGTAGGTGAACGGCATGCCGAGCGCGGTGAGGGCGGCGGGCACGACTTCGGTGGCGTCGTCCCAGGGCAGATCGGCGAGTTCGCGCAGCATCAGGCACGAGACGTAGAGCAGCGCCGGCGCCGTGGCGTAGCCCGGCACGACGCCCGCGAGCGGCGCGACGAACAGGCACGCGAGGAACAGCACGGCCACGGT
>DATBXG010000354.1:0-5630 GCA_036514415.1 Paraburkholderia sp. | reverse complement strand
GCTCGTCACGTTGCCGCGCCTCGACGCCGCCACGCAGAAGTCCGCGTGGTTCACGGCGCTCGCTGAAAGCGGCGTTGCGCTGAAGGTCGATCCGGTCGAGCGCGCGGCGCTGCCGAACTGGATTGGCCAGCGTCTCGCGCTGCAAGGCCAGCGCGTGGCGCCTGGCGAGGACGGCCGGCGCGCGCTGCAATTCGTGTCGGAGCGCGTGGAAGGCAACCTGCTGGCGGCACATCAGGAAATCCAGAAGCTCGGCCTGCTTTACCCGCAAGGCGTCCTGAGCTTCGAGCAGATTCACGACGCCGTGCTCAACGTCGCGCGCTACGACGTCTTCAAGCTCAACGAAGCGATGCTGACGGGCGACGTCGGCCGCCTTGCGCGCATGCTCGACGGCCTGCGCGGCGAGGGCGAGGCATCGGTGCTGGTGCTGTGGGCGGTCGTCGAGGAAATTCGCACGCTGTTGCGCATCAAGCGCGGCGTGGCGGCGGGCAAGCCGCTCGCCATGCTGCTGCGCGAGAACCGCGTGTGGGGGCCGCGCGAGCGGCTCATCGGCCCCGCGCTTTCGCGCCTCCCGGAAGCGACGCTGGAACGCGGCCTCGCGCTCGCGGCACGGCTCGACCGCCAGGTGAAGGGGCTTTCCGGCCAGGCGCGCGCCGACTGGCGCAATGCCTTGCCGCCCGATGCCTGGGACGGTCTGTTCGAACTGGCGATGACGGTGGCCGCGCCTCGCGACGCGGCTGCGCCGGTCGCGCGGGGCAACGCTGCTGCCGCTCGCGCGCAGCCAGGCGGCCCAGCCGCGGCGGCGGCTGCCGCAGCGGCCGCGGCACGACCGCGCACCGCAGGGCCGTCGCGCCGGCCGGGCTGAAGCGTTCCTCGCTCGCTCGAACCGGCACGTCGGCACCTGCTTCCGGTCCGCTGCGCGGCCGCGTGTCCGTCCCGCTCGCCAGACGAAAGGCTTGCGCGCCCGATCCCCGTGGCTCCAGCATCCTGGGCACGCCCAGCAAACCCTGGCGGCTGGCCTTAAAATCGGTCAGAACCGCATTGAATCGAACCGCGCGTCCGCATCCACGCGACTTGAGTCTGGCGCGCCGCACCACAAAAGACACCATGGATATCGACCAGTACATGACCGACCTCGGCCGCCGCGCCCGCAAGGCTTCGCGCGCGATGGCACGGGCCTCGACCGCCGCGAAGAACGCGGCGCTCGAAGCGGTGGCGCAAGCCATCGAGCGCGAAGCGTCGCAACTGAAGGAGGCGAACGCACGCGACCTCGCGCGCGCGAAGGACAAGGGCCACGACGCGGCGTTCATCGACCGCCTCACTCTCTCGGACAAGGCGCTGAAGACGATGGTCGAGGGCCTGCGCCAGGTCGCGGCGCTGGCCGACCCGATTGGCGAGATCAGCAACCTCAAGTTCCGCCCGAGCGGTATCCAGGTGGGCCAGATGCGCGTGCCGCTCGGCGTGATCGGCATCATCTACGAGTCGCGGCCGAACGTGACGATCGACGCGGCGGCGCTGTGTCTGAAGTCGGGTAACGCCACGATCCTGCGCGGCGGCTCCGAGGCGCTGGAGTGCAATACGGCGCTCGCGAAACTGATTGGCGAAGGGCTGGCGGCGGCGGGTCTGCCGCAGGACGCGGTGCAGGTGGTCGAAACGGCAGACCGCGCGGCGGTGGGCAAGCTCATCACCATGACGGAATTCGTGGACGTGATCGTGCCGCGCGGCGGCAAGAGCCTGATCGAGCGCCTGATGGCCGAGGCGCGCGTGCCGATGATCAAGCACCTGGACGGCATCTGCCACGTGTACGTGGACGACCGCGCCGACCTCGCGAAGGCGCTCACCGTGTGCGACAACGCCAAGACGCATCGCTACGGCACCTGCAACACGATGGAAACGCTGCTCGTGGCGCGAGGCATTGCGCACGACGTGCTGCCGCGGCTTGGCCGCCGCTATCGCGAGAAGGACGTGGAACTGCGTGTGGACGCAGCGGCGCGTGCGATTCTCGCCGATGCCGGCGTGAGCCCGCTCGTGGACGCGACCGAAGAAGACTGGTGCACCGAATACCTGGCGCCGGTGCTCGCGGTGAAGATCGTCGACGACCTCGACGAAGCGGTCGAGCACATCAACGCCTACGGCTCGCACCATACCGACGCGATCGTGACCGAAGACCACGACCGCGCCATGCGTTTCCTGCGCGAAGTCGATTCGGCCAGCGTGATGGTGAACGCCTCGACGCGCTTCGCCGACGGTTTCGAGTTCGGCCTCGGTGCGGAGATCGGCATTTCCAACGACAAGCTGCACGCGCGTGGCCCGGTGGGCCTGGAAGGCCTGACCTCGCTCAAGTACGTGGTGCTCGGCCACGGCGAAGGCCGGCAATGAGCCATCCGGGGCGGCGCGCAGTGCGCCGCCCGAACACCTGCCAACAAGAAAAAAGGATTTGCCGATGCTTTGGGTCAAGACGTTTCACATCGTATTGATCGCTTCGTGGTTCGCGGGCCTCTTCTATCTCCCGCGCATCTTCGTGAATCTCGCGATGGAAACCGAGCCCGCGGCCGTCAAGCGCCTGCTCATCATGGCGCGCAAGCTCTATCGCTTCATGACCCTGATCGCCGTGCCCGCGTTGCTGTGCGGGCTGTGGCTCTGGCTCGTGGTAGGGATCGGGCAAGGGCAGGGCTGGATACACGCAAAGGTGGGCGTGGTCGTGCTGCTCGTCGTCTACCACGCGTACTGCGGGCGCCTGCTGACAACCTTCGAGCGCGGCGAGAACCGGCGCTCCGACAAGTGGTATCGCATGTTCAACGAGCTGCCCGTGCTCGGCATGCTGGCCGCGGTCGCGCTGGCTGTGATCAAGCCTTTCTGACGCCCCCTCCCGACTTCTCGGGCCCAAACGCAAAGCGGACTCCTTCGGGAGTCCGCTTTTTTATTGCGACCTTTTTTATTGCGACCTTTTCCGTGCGCCGGGCAGTGCCGCGCGTTCAGCCGTTCGCGTCCAGCCGTCGCCGGGCGATGATGTCCTTCGCGTCGGCGAGCTTTTCCGCAAGCTCGGGGCCGCGCTGCAGCGCTACGCCCACGGCGAGAATGTCGCCGATCGCGAGATGCGACGTGCGCGAGGTCATCGGCGAGAAGACGTCGGTGTCCTCGTCCACGTTCGCGTGCAGGCCCACGCTCGCGAGGCGCGCGAGCGGCGAAGTGCCGTGTGTGATGGCAATCACCTTCGCGCCGCGATCGAGCGCCGTGCGCGCGGCGTCCACGATGTCGCGCGTGCGCCCGGTGTTCGAGATCGCCACGACCACGTCGCCAGGCCCGAGCAGCGTGGCCGACATGAGAAACGTATGCGGGTCCGAATAGGCGACGCTCGGCATGCCGAGGCGGAAGAACTTGTGCTGCATGTCCTGCGCGGCGATGCCTGAGCCGCCTGCGCCGTAGAACTCGATGCGCGAAGCGCGAGCGAGCAAGGCGATCGCGGCGGCGAGCGAGTCCGTCGAGAGGTTGTTGCGCACCTGCAAGAGCGCGCCGATGGTGCGGTCGAGCACCTTGGCCGCCACGCCCGGCACCGGCTCGTCCGGGCTCACGTCGCGGTAGACGGCTGGATGCTCCGTGGGCAGATCCGCGGCAACGGCCTGCGCAAGCCGAATCTTGAACTCGCGAAAGCCCGAAAACCCGAGCGCATGACAGAACCGCGCGATGGTCGGCTGGCTCACGCCCGCGCGCTCGGCGACCTCGGTCATCGAAAGGTCGAGCACCTCGCGCGGCGCCTCGATCACGTAATCGGCGAGCTTGCGCTCCGATGGGCGCAATTGCTCGCGCATGGCTTTCACCTGGGACAGCAGCATCAGGAAACTCGCACTATGCTGAAAGATCCGTGGACTATAGCGGATCGGACGTTATGTACAAAAACTACAAGATCGCCGTTTGCTTCTTTCCGGCTTCGGCGCGGAAAAGCCTGCGAAGCCTGTTGATAATAAGACTAGGCGTTCGGTTAACGTTGCGCTCCCAGGGTCTTACCGGGATTGTCGGCTTGTAGTTTTTCTACTAACATCGCCCCATCGCTGACTGGAGCGTCAATGGCGCTCTTGATCTGGCCCCGAGCGTCCCCGCCGAGACAAGAAGGAAGGAGATTCGATGGTTTCCCCGCATTCTCAGTTGATGAAGGTCACGCAACGCGTGATCGAGCGCAGCAAGCCGACTCGCGAGGCCTATCTCGCGCGCATCGCGGCGGCTCAGGACCGGTTCCCGGCGCGCGGCGTGCTCTCGTGCGCGAATCTCGCCCACGGCTTCGCAGGCCTCGAAGGCCGCGACAAGATCGCGATCAAGGCGATTCGCGAGCCGAACATCGGCATCGTCTCGGCGTACAACGAGATGCTCTCGGCGCACGCGCCCTACAAGGATTTCCCCGACATCATCAAGAAGGCGGCCCGCGAAGGCGGCGGCGTCGCGCAGTTCGCGGGCGGCGTGCCGGCGATGTGCGACGGCGTCACGCAGGGCAATGCCGGCATGGAGCTGTCGCTCTTCTCGCGCGAAGTGATCGCGATGAGCACCGCCGTGGCGCTCACGCACAACATGTTCGATGCGGCGCTGTGCCTCGGCGTATGCGACAAGATCGTGCCGGGCCTCGTGATCGGCGCGCTCCAGTTCGGCCATCTGCCCACCATTTTCGTGCCCGCCGGCCCGATGACGAGCGGCATCTCGAACGACGACAAGGCCAAGGTGCGCCAGCAGTTCGCCACCGGCCAGTGCGATCGGGCGGCGCTGCTCGAATCCGAAGCCGCTGCGTACCACGGTCACGGCACCTGCACGTTCTACGGGACCGCCAACAGCAACCAGATGCTGATGGAGATCATGGGCCTGCATCTGCCGGGCTCGGCCTTCATCCATCCGCATACGCCGCTGCGCGACGAGCTGACCGCGGCCGCGGCGCGCCGCGTGCTCGAACTCACCGTCGAGCGCGGCAACTACACGCCGATCGGCCACGTGGTCGACGAGAAGGCCGTGGTCAACGGCATCGTCGCGCTGATGGCCACGGGCGGCTCGACCAATCACACGCTGCACCTCGTGGCGATGGCGCGGGCGGCCGGCATCATCATCGACTGGAACGACTTCGACGTGCTCTCGGACGCCGTGCCGCTGCTCGCGCGCGTGTACCCGAACGGCAAGGCCGACGTGAACCATTTCCACGCGGCGGGCGGCATCGCCTTCCTCGTGCGCGAGTTGCTCGACGGCGGCTTGCTGCACGAAGACGTGAATACCGTTGCGGGCCGTGGACTGCGTCATTACACCGAGGAGCCGAAGCTCATCGACGGCAAGCTCACCTGGGTGCCGGCGGTCGAGAAGAGCGCCGACGAGACCGTTCTGCGTCCGCTCCCGACGCCGTTCCAGCCGGACGGCGGCCTGCGCCTGATGCAGGGGCGTCTGGGCCGCGGCGTCATCAAGGTCTCCGCTGTCGCGCCGGAGCGCCGCAAGGTGCGTGCGCCCGCGATCGTGTTCGATTCGCAGGAAGCCGTGCAGGAAGCGTTCGACCGCGGCGAACTCGAACGCGATTTCGTGGCTGTCGTGCGCTTCCAGGGTGCGCGCGCGAATGGCATGCCGGAGCTGCACCGCCTCACGCCGTTGCTCGGCGTGCTGCAGGACAAGGG
>DATBXG010000353.1:0-2063 GCA_036514415.1 Paraburkholderia sp. | reverse complement strand
CCGCCGATGGTCGGGTTCGTGGCGTTCTCGTCGTCGATCGCCATTTGCACGCCGCTGCGGAAGTCCGCGCCGTAGTGAGCCTGGCCACCGGTGAGCGGGGCGGCAAAGCCGATCTTGACGTCGGTGGCCTGGGCGAGCGCGCCGGCGCTCCACAGGGCCGCGACGGCGGCAAGAACAACGGGTGCGCGCAGGCGCAGATGGTGTTTGCTTGGGTTCATCCTGGTTCTCTCCTCAGCGGTCTACGTTTTTCATGGGCGCAGCCGGGCCCGCACCGCGTTCGGAGCGCGCGGCGTGCCTTTTTGCGCAGGGGTGAAGCAAAAGGAACCGGCCGCCGGATGGCGGTTTGCCGAGCGAAACCGTTGCGCACGCAACAGCCTCGGGACAGCCCGGTGGATACGCTAAAATTGCTTGGTTTTCAGATGCTTACAGAAACCTATACAGTCTCCAGACAAGGACACGGCACAGTGGGAATGGCTGGCGGATCCGTACTGCCAGCATAAATATCCAGAAGTGAATGGATTGTATCCAATTCTGGCAGGCAAAAATATTGACGACAACACTTTTTCGTCGGACGGCGTTCGTCCGCCCGGCGCCCACGACCTCATGACGACAGTGCAGGCCAAGGAAGACCAGCGATCGCTGCCTCAAACGATCCGCGACCAGCTGCGCGACGAGATCCTGCGCGGCGTGCTGCCGCCCGGTGCGCAGTTGCGCCAGGAGAGCCTTGCGGAGCGCTTCGGCGCGAGCCGCATTCCCGTGCGCGAGGCGCTGCGCCAGCTCGAGGCCGAAGGGCTCGTGAGCTACCAGCTCAATCGCGGCGCGGTGGTGATCGCCATGTCCACGCACGAGATCTGCGAGCTGCTCGACATTCGCGCGGCGCTGGAGACCTATGCGGCGAAGCTCGCGGTGCCGAACATGGTGGCCGGCGACATCGACGTGATGAAGCGCATTCTCGCGGCGTACGACGCGGCCACGTCACCCGCGGAGTGGGCCGAATGCAACCGCCAGTTCCACCTCGCGCTGTGCGCGCCGGCGAACAACGCGCGGCTGCGCAAGATGATCGAGGAGTATTGTCTTAGTACGACGAATCGATATTCGCATCTGCGCATGTCGCTCGATACGGAAAAGACCGAAGTGCAGGGCGATCACTATGCGATCGTCGATGCGTGCAAGCGGCGCGACGTGGATGAAGTGGTGGCGCTGATCGAGCGGCATATTCTCGACACCAGGCGCGAAGTGATTGCGGCCGCGCGGCTGGCGGGGCTGGATAGCTGAGCGCGCAGAAGTACCGGTTGCGCCGCGGTTTAGAACTCGACGAGCGCGAAATCTCCCTTGCCCACGTCGCAGAGCGGGCAGCGCCAGTCGTCAGGCACGTCGGCCCAACGGGTGCCGGGGGCGAGGCCGTCGTCGGGTGCGCCTGCCGCTTCGTCGTAGACCCAGCCGCAGATCACGCAGACCCATTGCTTGAGACTGTCGTCGGCGCTGTCTTCAGTTCCGGCGGCGGACGATGTGGCGCTTGTGGGCGCTTCGAGCGCAGCGCTTTCGCGTGGCGTGTCGAGCGCCACCACGAGCGGCGCAGCGGTGCTCTCGCGCGCGGCGAGCTTCGATTGCAGCGTGGCGAGCAGCGCGGCGGCTTCGTCGGCGGTGAGGTCGATCCAGTACGGATCGCCCGCGCCGTCATTGAGGCGTTCGGGAGAGAACTGGATTTCGAGGGCGACGCCTTTCTTGTACATAAGCGAAAACGGTTGGCTTAGCGTCCCGGACGCGCTGCGCTCACAGGAAGTAGCGGAACAGCAGCGAGGCCGCGATGCCGGTAGCGCCGATCAGCGTGAGCAACTGCAGGAGCGTGATGGACTTGCTGGACTTGGCGTTCGGTGCGGCGGGACGGGTGGTGGTGTTCATAGGATGAAGTGGCGGCGTGAGTTGCATTTTCAATCGCGCCCCGAAATATCGCCATGGCGGACATGGCGGACGGAACGCGGCGGGGGAGTTTCGCACGATTTCGCGTTGACGGGGGCGTTTTGGCGGCGGCTGCGCGCATGCGCCGCAGGATTTTCCGCGTG
>DATBXG010000352.1:0-2411 GCA_036514415.1 Paraburkholderia sp. | reverse complement strand
GGACTTCGCGGAATGCCGCTTCGAGATAGTCAAGCAGTTCGGGCGACAGCGTTTTCCTGCGATACCTAGTGACAAAAACTATGTGTAGCTTAAGGTTGTATACTGCATGTGAGCTCGATCTGTTGGCGTTTTCCACGTTTGCGCCTTAGCGGATTTGATGTGTTATTGTAGTTCCCATGGAACGTCGTAAAGTCACGTTTAAGTTATATCCGAGCGCGCGAGAGGCCGAGCGCCTTACAGGCTGGATTCGCTTGCATTGTGAGCTCTATAACGCGGCGCTGGAGGAGCGAGTCGACGCTTACCGGAAGCACGGCAGATCGATCTCCTACTACGACCAGCAAAACGTCCTACCGGAAGTTAAAGCCGCACGCCCTGAGTTCGTCGAGTTGGGTTCGCACGCGCTACAGCAAACGCTTCGCAAGCTGGACCTTGCCTTCCATGCGTTCTTCCGGCGCGTCAAGGCCGGGCAGGCGCCGGGATTCCCCCGCTTCAAGACCAACAAGCGGTTCGGTGGCTTTTGCTACCCCGATCCCGCTGGATGGAAGCTCATGCAGCTGGGTTGCCGTGGCGCCACGATTCGCCTGGGAAGCGGCAAGGACGCCATGTCGATTCGCGCTCGCGGCCAGCATCGTTTCGGCAATGGCGCGAAGTCAAACGACCTGACGATTACGCGCAAGAACGGCGAGTGGTTTGCGTCTGTCACTCTGCGCGTATCTGAGGGCGCCGTCTTGCGCGTGCGCACCGGTGACGAGCATCGCGGCATCGACCTCGGCCTCAACGACTGGGCCACGTTCGACAACGGCGAGACAATCGCGAATCCCCGCTTCGCGCGCACAAACCTGCCACGTCTCGCCGACCTTCAGCGTCAGCAGTCGCGCAAGAAAAAAGGTTCGTGCCGGTACAAACGCCTGGGGCGTCAGATTGCGAGCCTGCATAAGCACATCGGTGACGTGCGCCGGGACTTCATCCATAAGCAGACTTCGCGCCTCGTCGCGGCGTGCGCAGTCATCGCAACGGAAGAACTGGTTGTATCGAACATGAGCCGCTCGGCCAATGGCACGCAGGACAGGCCCGGGCGGATGGTCAAACAGAAAGCTGGCTTGAACCGGGAAATTCTATCGGCTGGCTTCAGCATGGCGCATCAGATGCTCGCGTACAAAGCGGTAGAGGCTGGTACGCGCCTGCATTTGTCGAATACGCGCGAACTCAAACCGTCGCAGCGCTGCTCGTCATGTTGGGAGATTGTGCCCAAGATGCTCGCGCACCGCGTGCATGAGTGCCCTCATTGCGGCCTCAAGATGCAACGCGACCAGAACGCAGCGTCGGTCGTCCTGATCGACGCGCACACGCCTGGGACGGGCGTGGCGGCGAGACCGAAACCCCTGTCGCGGAAACGCGGCAAGTCAAAGTCTGCGACCCGCGAAACCCCCGCTACAATCTCGACCGACGTTTAGCGGTGGGAGAGTTCATGATCCATATTCAAGGCGGCACGCTGATCGATCCGGCGGCCGGAACCGAACAGCAGCAGGACGTGTACATCGAAGCGGGCAAGATCGCCGCGATCGGTGCGGCGCCCGCGGGCTTCGAGGCAGAGAGGACGCTAGACGCGCGCGGCCTCGTCGTCACGCCGGGTCTCGTCGACCTGAGCGCGCGCCTACGCGAACCGGGCTACGAGCACAAGGCTACGCTCGATTCGGAGATGTACGCGGCGCTCGCGGGCGGCGTGACGAGCCTCGTGTGCCCGCCCGATACCGACCCCGTGCTCGATGAGGCCGGCCTCGTCGAGATGCTCAAGCATCGTGCGGGCAAGCTCGCGCGTGCGCATGTGCATCCGCTGGGTGCGCTCACCGTAGGCCTGAAAGGGCAGGTGATTACCGAGATGGTGTCGCTGACCGAAGCGGGCTGCATCGGCTTCACGCAGGCCGACACGCCGATCGCCGACACCCAGGTCCTGCTGCGCGCGCTGCAGTACGCGAGTACCTATGGCTACGCCGTGTGGCTGCGGCCGCAGGACGCGTATCTCTCGAAGGGCGGCGTGGCCGCGAGCGGCGCGCTTGCTTCGCGCCTCGGCCTCTCCGGCGTGCCAGTGAGCGCGGAGACGATCGCGCTGCATACGCTCTTTGAACTGATGCGCGTGACGGGTGCGCGCGTGCACGTGCAGCATCTTTCGTCGGCCGCGGGCGTTGCGCTCGTGCGCGCGGCGAAGGCCGAGGGCCTGCCCGTGACCTGTGACGTAACGGCCAACCATCTGCATCTGATCGACATGGACATCGGCTATTTCGACGCGCAGTTCCGGCTCGATCCGCCGCTGCGCCAGCAGCGCGATCGTCTCCGCGCTCACCGGCACGCCGGAGAGGCCCAGGCGCGACGCCAGCGCGCCGCTCGCGGCCACGCCGCCCTTCGAGAGATAC
>DATBXG010000351.1:0-2203 GCA_036514415.1 Paraburkholderia sp. | reverse complement strand
CGCCACCATGCGCGCGGTGCGCTGCGCACGCCGCCACGCGGTGATCGGCTCGCTGGCCTGGTAGAAAGTAACGTGCCGCCCCGACGAATAGCTGAGCGCCGTGACGGCGAGCGCGTGGAGCAGCCGCTCGTCGAGCATCTGCTCGATGCGGTGGAAGTTGAGCGCGTGCGGGAGCATCTGCGCGAGCGGCGTGTTGTCGAACAGCGTGCGCGGCGCGGCGCGCGCGCCCACGCTGCCGGCCGCCCACCCGAACGCGAGCGCGCCGAGCCAGCGCGCGCCCGCGGCGGCGATGCCCGGCCAGTCGGTGCGATAGACCTGGCTTGCACGCATGTTCGACCAGACCTCGACAAGGCGCGCCGCGCCGTGCGCGAACTGGTCGGCGTGGCTCGCGATCGAGGTCGCGTTGATCGCGCCCGCCGAAGTGCCGCAGATCACCGTGAAGGGCATGGCGCGGCGCGCGGGCTCGGCCGCGCCGGCCAGTTCGGCGAGCGCGCGCAACGCGCCGGCCTGGTAGGCCGCACGCGCGCCGCCGCCCATCATCACGAGCGCAAGCCGCATGATGCCGACGCTCCCCGCTGTCGCCCCGCTGTGGCATCCCGCAGGACGGTTCCTGGTAACGCGGCGCGCCTTATTCCGGCTGCGCCGGTGCCTTCTTCGCGCCGCGCGGCGCGCTGCGGCCCGCGCCGCCGTTGCCGCCGTTGCCGCTGTTGCCGTTGCCGCTGTTGCTGCCGCTGGTACGTTTAGCGGTGCTGCTGCCGCTGCTACGTTTGGCCGTCGCCGCCGCGGTCTTCGCCTGCGCCTCGCTCACTGCGTCGGCGGCGGCTTGCGCTGCCTGTGCCGCTGCGGCGGGCTGCGCCATCGCGAATTGCGCGAGCTGGTTGAACTGCGCCTGCACGAGGTTCCACCACGAGGCCGCATCGAAACCCGGGGCGGCGGAAGCCGCCCCTTCGGGCGCTTCGCCGGCGTTCGCAGTTCCGGGCCCGGCGGCCCGCTCGCGCGCGGCGCCCGCTTTCGGCGGTTCGGGTTCGGAGGAAGACGGGCTCATCTGGGCCTGCGCAAACGCGCCGAACGCGCGCAGCGTGGTGAGCGTCGCGCGCTGCACTTCGAGCGCCTGGATCGCGGACTGCAGCATGCCGAGATTGAGCTTGAGCCATTGCTCGACGGCACGCAGATCGGTGATGCGCTTGTCGAGTTCCTCGATGTTGGTGAGCGGCGTCATCATGTCGGTCATCATCGACAGCGGTGGGCCGAAGGCTTGTGCCCCGCCTGGCTCGCCCCCCGGAAATGCGCTGCCGAACGGCGTGAGGCGCATCATCCCCCACATCTGGTCGAGCATTTCGGCGGGTGGAAAGCCGGGAAAGCCTGGGAACGGCGGCATGGAGCCTGCTGGGTCGGTCATGCGGATCTCCCTCGCGTAGATGGGTACATGGATAAGTGGTCGGATGCGCGCGCGCGGCTTCACAGCGTGTCATGCGCATGAGAGGCACGAGCGTGTGCGCGCAATCGGTCTCTTCGATCAGTCTCTTCGATGATAGCGCGCGCATAGCGCCGCGTCGCATGAACATCGTGCGACGCGGCAGCCATGCACGCGTAAGGCAGCAGAGCAGTTCAACGCGCCGATCAGAACGGATCGCCGCCCGGAAACTCCGGCGTGCGCCGCTCGCGCAGCGACTGCACGCCCTCGCGCACGTCGGGCCCGGAAAAGCCCATGAATTCGAGCGCAAGCGACGCGTCGAACGTCGGCCCCGCCGTGCGCAGCCAGTTGTTGAGCGCGTACTTGGTCCAGCGCAGCGCGGTTTGCGAGCCGTCGGCAAGACGCTTCGCCACCTCGAACGCCTTCGGCAACAAGTCGTTTTCGTCCACGGCGAGCGAGACGAGGCCGATGCGCTCCGCCTCCTCGCCGCTCACCGGCTCGCACAGCAGCAGGTAATACTTCGCCTTCGCCATGCCGCACAAAAGCGGCCAGACGATCGCCGCATGATCGCCCGCCGCCACGCCCAGACGCGTATGTCCGTCGATGATGCGCGCCGTTTTCGTGGCAATGGAAATGTCGGCCAGCAGTCCCGCGACGAGCCCCGCGCCCACCGCCGGGCCATGCATGGCCGAGACGATCGGCTTGCTGCAGTTGATGACGTTGTAGACGAGATCGCGCGCCTCGCGCCAGACACGCGCGCGCACGTCGAAATGCAGCGCCATGTCTTCG
>DATBXG010000350.1:0-3221 GCA_036514415.1 Paraburkholderia sp. | reverse complement strand
GCGGCTCGCGTGAGCCAGTGAGCCAGAAAACCGCCGCCCGACGGTTTAGCGCAGTAGCGTCTCATCGCGCGAACTCAGCACGCGATCGATCAGGCCATAGTCGGCCGCGGCCTGCGCCGACATGAAGTTGTCGCGATCGCTGTCGTGCGCGACCTGCTCGATGTCGCGTCCGGTGTGGGCGGCGAGCATCGCGTTCAGGCGTTCGCGCTGGTAAATGATCTCGCGCGCCTGCAGTTCGACATCGGCGGCGGTGCCCTGGCCGCCGCCGGAAGGCTGATGGATCATGATGCGCGCGTTTGGCAGTGCGAAGCGTTTTCCGTGCGCGCCCGCGGCGAGCAGAAACGAGCCCATGCTGGCGGCGAAACCCGTGCAGAGCGTCGAGACATCGGGCTTGATGAACTGCATCGTGTCGTGGATCGCGAGTCCGTCGTAGACCGAACCGCCCGGCGAGTTGATATAGAGGCTGATGTCCTTTTCCGGATTTTCCGCTTCGAGAAAGAGCAGTTGCGCGACCACGAGGCTCGCGGTCTGCTCGGTCACGGGACCGACGAGGAATACGATGCGCTCGCGCAGCAGACGCGAGTAGATGTCGTAGGCGCGCTCGCCGCGCCCCGAAGTTTCGATCACGGTCGGGACGAGATTGAGCGCGCTCGGCGGCAATGCTGCATGATGCGGTGCGAAGGGGGCAGCAAAAGGTGAAGCATAAGTTGGGGCAAAGAGCGGCATGAGAATCCTCGCGTTTTTCCGTTGGCGCAGTTGACGTTGGCGGCGCGCTTGCGCCGCTGCCCACATGACGCCCGGCGCGGCCACAGCGTGACGAAAATTTTTTTGTGCGCGGCTGTCACGCCGGCCAGGTGCCGGGCGTCATGAGGAAAACGGGCGGGAGCGAAAACGCATGGCGAAGGAGCGAAGCGAATGACGCAGGCAATCGATGCGAAGAGTCTCGGAACGAATCTGGAGGACGTCGCGCGCAATGAGGCTGCGACCCCGGCGAGCGACGAAACCGGTCCGCGGGCAGGGACGTGCGGCGAAGAATGGACTGAAGCGCGCCGCGCCGCCGCCTTCGGCGAGGCGCGTGGGCGGCTGATCGCGCTGGCCGCGCGCGTGCTGGGCAGCCGCGCGGAGGCCGAGGACGTCGTGCAGGACGCCTGGTTCCGTTGGCGCAACGCCGACGCGCAGGCCTTGCGCGCACCGCACGCCTGGCTCGCCACGGTCACCGTGCGCCTCGCCATCGACCGGCTGCGGCGCTTGCGCCGCGAGAGCGCGGGCGAACATGAGGCGGCGTGGCTCGACGACGCCGCGCCCTCCGCGGAGGAAGCGGGCTTGCGCGCGGCGCGGCTCTCGGACGCGCTGATGCTCCTGCTGGAGCGATTGGGTCCGCTCGAGCAGGCCGTGTTCGTGCTGCGCGAGGCCTTCGACTGCGACTACGCGCAGATCGGTGCGCTCACCGGCTGCACGAACGAGCATTGCCGCCAGATCGTGCGGCGCGCCCGTGTGCGGCTGGCACGCGAGGCCGCGCCCCACGCGGCTCCGGCGGACAAGGCGCAGCATGCGCGCACCGTGGAGCGTTTGCGCGACGTGCTGCATGCGCAGGATCGTGCGGGATTGATGGATTTGCTGGGCGTGACCGCAACCGCGCTGGTCGCTGCGAGCGCGGCCGGCGTTTCCGGCGGCCGGGCTGCGCACGAGACGCCAGGCGCGTGCCGGCTGCGGGCCGAAACGCTCGCGCTGGAAGGCGAACCGGGCGTGGTGCTCGTCGCGCAGGACGGCGAGCTGGCGGCGTGGTTGCATCTGCGCGACGGCGACGACGGTCGGCTCGAGCCGGTCGTATGCGTTGCGGCAGCGGGCGCTGGGCGCGCACTTGCGGCGGCCAACCGCGCCTTCGGCGGCGAGGCGGTGCGCAAGCTGCTCGCCCGGCTCGCCTCGGAAAGCAGCGCGGTGTGGGTCTGAACGCTCGCCGTCACCGCGCGGGCGTCCGGCATGCGCGGCGGCGCGACGATGCTCGCCCGGCCGCTCGTCGTGACGTGATCTAGCCGCGCTGGGCGGCCGCTTCCCAGTTGATGTCGACGCAAAGGACCTGCACACCGTGCGGCGTTTGCGCGGCGACCGAGGCCGTGACGCACAGGTGAGCTTCGTTGATCGAAAGATAGGGCGGCGTGAATTGCACGCTGCCCGGCGCCTTCATCGCACCGATGAAGTAAGGCCGGCGTTCCCAGCTCGCCCCCTCCGAATGCAGCAGTGGCCGGAAGCGCTTGGCGCGTTGCGACGTGCGGCCGTCGGGCAGCACGTTGTCGCCGATCTGGCGGCCGGACGCATCGAGCAGAAAGCAGCGCGCCGTGTCGTCGAGGCCGAGCAGCGGCAACGTGGCGTCGCTCATGCTCGTGCCCTCGGCAAGCTGCTTCGCCGCGGCCTCGATCGCGCTCACGTAGGGCGCGAGGCGCGCGGACTGCGCCCGGTTGCGCGCGCTCACACGCTCGCGCAGGCGCGCGGAGAGGTCTTCCATGAGCTGCGCGGCCTTGGCGGGCGGCACCGGCTCGACGTCGGGCGGCGCGAAATACGCGCCCTGCACGAAATCGGCGTTGCTCTCCAGCGCGATCAGCGCGTCGCGTTCGGTCGAGAGGCCACCCACCAGGACCAGCTGACCCGACTCGTGCAGCATCGAGACGAGCCCCGGCAGCACGCGCTCGATATGCGCGTGGCGGCTCGCCTGGGCGAGCAGGCTGCGGTCGAGCGTGACGATGTCGGGCCGCACCTGCCACACGCGGTCGATGTTGGAATGCTTCGCGCCGAAGCCGTCCAGCGCGATCACGAAGCCCGCCTTGCGCAGGCCGTCGATGATTTCCGCGAAGCGCGAGTTCTCACCGCCCGCCTGCTCCGACACTTCGAGCACCACGCGCTGCGGCTGCAGGCCGAGCGCCTTGAGGCCGGCGAGCAGGGCGTCGCCATAACTCGTGTCCATCAGCGCGGCCGGATGCAGGCTCAGGAAGAGCCATTCGTCATGCGAATCGAACGCGTTGAAGTTGCCCAGATGCAGCGATTCGGCGAGGCGGCCGAGTTCGAGCAGGTCGCCGCGGCGCGCCGCCTGCGTGAACACCTCCTGCGACGGCGCCTGCTGGCCCTGTTCGTCATGCGCGCGCAGCGACGCGTGATAGCCGATCGCGCGCCGGTGCGCGACCGAAAACACGGGCTGGAACACGCTGAAGACGGTGTAGCCGCCGTAC
>DATBXG010000349.1:0-3666 GCA_036514415.1 Paraburkholderia sp. | reverse complement strand
CATGAGCACCGCCACGATCATGTACATCACGCCGATGCGCTTGTGGTCCACGCTCGTGAGCCACTCGGTCCAGATGTACTTCCACTTGCCGGTCACGGTGACGAGACCGAGCACGCCGAGGACGATCAGCGCCATGAACGCCGCCGCGCCCATGATGATGGGCTGATCGAACGGGATCGCCTCTAATGTGAGTTTTCCGAACATGCCTGCTTACCCCTTGGTCACGCACGACGGGTCACTGAAGTTCGTGACGTGGCCGTTGTTGTACTTAGCGATGATGTTGTTGAAGAGCTTCGGATCGACCGTCGAGAAGTACTGCACGGGCGCCTTCTCCTGCGGCTGCGCGACCGTTGCGTACTTGTCCATCGAAAGCTGGGTCGACGACGCCTTCACCTTCTGCACCCACGCGTCGAAATCCTTCTGGCTCGTCGCGAGCGTGCGGAACTTCATGTCGGAGAAGCCCTTGCCGCTGTAGTTGGACGAGAGGCCGTCGAAATCGCCTGCTTCGTCGGCGATCAGGTGCAGGCGCGTTTGCATGCCCGCCATGGCGTAGACCTGGGTGCCGAGCTGCGGGATGAAGAACGAGTTCATCACCGAGTCCGACGTGATGCGGAAGTTCACCGGCGTGCCGACCGGCACCGCGAGCTGGTTCACCGAGGCGATGCCGAGGTCCGGGTAGATGAAGAGCCACTTCCAGTCGAGCGCGACGACCTCGACGTTGATGGGCTTCACGCTGGACTCCAGCGGCTTGTACGGGTCGAGCTCGTGCGAGGTGCGCCACGTGAGGATGGCGAGGAACAGGATGATCGCGGCCGGAATGGCCCAGACCACCACTTCGATCGCCGTGGAGTGGGCCCACTTCGGCGCATAGGTGGCGTTGCGGTTGGAGGCGCGGTAGCGCCATGCAAACGCCAGCGTCAGGATGATGACGGGCACCACGACCAGCAGCATGGCCCATGTGGCCGTGGCGATGAGCGATCTCTCGGCCACGCCCACGCTGCCCTTCGGGTCCAGCACGGCAAAATTGCCGCTGCACCCTGCAAGAGAAACGAGCAGCCCGCTGCCGAGGGGGATTAACCACCTTTTAAAGGCTTTTCTGTCTTTCATGTTTGCCTGTTTTCCGTTGTCCACCAAAACGCCTAACACCCAATACATTTGCATCGCAAATTCGCCACGCAAAATGCACCCGGATCGTATTCAGCGCGATTCTACGGAAAGGACAATTCGCGAAATTTGATCTTTGCTAAGGAGTGGCCAGCAGGTGAAAGCTCGCCCAGGCAAGCGCGACGGAAAGCCGCAAATATCTTTCCATATGCTTTCAGTTTTCTGAACGTCCGCTATGGCTGGGCTCCAGCCCGGCAAGCAGCGCGCGGGCAGGCGATGAAAGTGGGTGAAGGAGAGCGCTGTCTGGCTGGAAAAACGTCAAAAAGTGTCCCGATTCATTCGAATTCCGACGCCGCTTTTTATCTCGCTTTTATTACTGTTCGGCACTGATATGCAGCCGTATCCGGGCCATTCGCCTGTCAATCTTTTTCAACGAGAAATAATTGACTGCAATCAAATAACCAGTCGCCAATTCCTCTAGTGCGCGCATATGCCGCATTACCTGCCGCAGCGCACGGGCGACTTCACATGCGCACTCGGCGCCGAAGGGCCGCGCCGCCCTCGCGCCCGCCGCTTGTTGGCGAAACCGATCGCATGCGCTATCTTGATAGTCTTTTCAAGCGCCGCAGCAAGATCGAACGCCACGCCCATGAATTCTGCTTCCCGTGCCTCGTCAGACCGTTCCGCCGAACCGCAGGAGACTCCCGAAAAGCCGGGCGACTCCTATGTGCAGTCGTTCGCGCGCGGGCTTTCGGTGATCCGTGCGTTCAACGCCGAGCATCCCGAGCAGACCCTCACCGACGTTGCCGCCGCCACGGGTCTCACGCGCGCAGGCGCGCGCCGCATCCTGCTCACGCTGCAGACGCTCGGCTACGTCGAGGCCGAGGGACGACTCTTTCGCCTTACCCCGCGCATTCTCGACCTCGGCTTCGCCTATCTCACGTCGATGCCGTTCTGGAACCTCGCCGAGCCGGTGATGGAGGAACTCTCCGCGACAGTGCACGAGAGCTGCTCGGCAGCCGTGCTCGACCGCACCGAGATCGTCTACGTGCTGCGTGTGCCCACGCACAAGATCATGACGATCAACCTCTCGATCGGCAGCCGCCTGCCCGCGTACTGCACCTCGATGGGGCGCGTGCTGCTCGCCTCGCTGGACGAAGCCGCGCTCGACGAAACGCTCGGCTCCTCGCCGCTCTATGCGCATACCGCGCGCACGGTCACCGACATCGGCGAACTCAAGAAGATCATCGGGCAGGTGCGCCAGCAGGGCTGGGCCATCGTCGATCAGGAACTGGAAGGCGGCCTCATCTCGATCTCGGCGCCCATTCGCAACCGGCAGGGCCGCGTGATCGCCGCGATGAACATCAGCGGCAATGCGCAGCGCACGTCGGCGAAGCAGATGGTGAAGACCTTTCTCGAACCGCTTCAGCAAGCCGCGACGCGCGTATCCGGCATGGTCGCCCGGCGCACCTGAGAGCACCTGAGGGCATCGCGCCGCCCGGCACGCTCACGCGACGTCGGCGAACACCTGCACGAGCCAGTCGGCGAACGCGCGCACGCGCAGCGACAACTGGCGGTTCTGCGGATACAGCACCGAAACCGGCAAGGGTGGCGGCGGATGCGCAGGCAGCACGACGCACAGTTCGCCGGTGGCGAGTTGCTCGCGCACGCGGTAGCGCGGCACCTGCACGATGCCAAGCCCCGCCAGCGCGCCGGCCGTGTAGAGTTCCGCGCCGTTCACGGCCAACGGGCCCGGCAGCGTCACGCGCGCAATGCCCTCGAGTGTCGTGAATTCGAGCGGGAGCGCACGGCCCGTAACAGGCGAAACATAGTTCACGGCGCGATGGGTGAGGCGCCCCGTGCCATCCGCGTGCGCGCCATCGAGCGCCTCGATCGACTCCGGGTCGCCGTGCCGCTCGAGATAGGCGGGGCTCGCGCAGGTCACCTGCTCCAGCAGCGCCACGCGGCGCGCGATCATCGAGGAATCGGCCAGCTCGCCCGCGCGCAGCACGCAGTCCACGCCCTCGCGCACGAGGTCGACGAAATGATCCCCCGAGCCGATGAAGAGTTCGATGCGCGGATAGCGCGCGAGAAAGTCGGGCAGGCGCGGCATCACGAAATACTGCGTGAGCGTGCCCTGCATGTTCACACGCAGACGCCCCTGCGGATCGGTGTCGCGAAACGCCTCCTCGGTTTCCTCGAGGTCGGAGAGGAGGCGCGTGCAGCGCTGGTAGTAGGCTTCGCCGTCGAGCGTCGGCTTCACCTGGCGCGTGGTGCGCTCGAGCAGGCGCACGCCAAGCCGCGCTTCGAGGCGCTTGATCGAATTGGTGACCGTCGCGCGCGGCAGGTTCAGATCCTCGGCCGCCTGCGTGAAGCTGCGGCGGTCGACGATGCGCGTGAAAATCTGCATCTCCTGGAAGCGGTCCAAGGGCGTTCTCTTTGAGTTCTCGGGTCGTCTGCATCTTCTCACGGCGACCACGCCCGACCAAAAATCCCCCAGCTCGATGCGAGCCCTTAAGCGGCGGCCAAGGACCGCGCCTTCATCCAGCAGCCACCCGCCTC
>DATBXG010000348.1:0-6718 GCA_036514415.1 Paraburkholderia sp. | reverse complement strand
GTGCGTGCCCGAGTTGAACAGCGTGGGCGTGGACGACATGAAGTCGAACGACGAGAGCACGTTGTAGAACTCGATCGCGCGCGCTTCGCGGTCGATCTCGTTGAGCGAGAGGCCCATCGCGACACGCATGAAGAATGCCTGCGGCATTTCGATGCGCGTGCCGTGCACGTGCAGGAAGTAGCGGTCGTACAGCGTCTGCAGGCCGAGGTAGCCGAACTGCAGGTCGCGGTTCGCGTCGAGCGCGTTACCGAGGCGCTTGAGGTCGAACTGCTGGAGCTTGTCGTCGAGCAGCCCGGCTTCGACGCCGCGCTTGATGAACTGCGGGAAGTAGTCGGCATAACGCACGGCCATTTCGGCTTGCGTCACTTCCTCGTCGAGAATTTCGCGACGGATCGTGTGCAGCAGGATGCGCGACGTGACCTGGCTGTACGCCGGGTCTTTTTCGATCATCGTGCGCGCAGCGAGGATGGCCGAGTCGTAGACCTGGGTCATCGGCACGCCGTCGTACAGATTCTTCACCGTCTCCGCGACGATCGGGTCGGCGTTGACGGCATCGCCGAGGCCATCGCACGACGAGACGATCAGCGCGCGCAGCGCGTTCATGTCGAGCGGGCGCGTCACGCCGTTGTCCATGACGTTGATGCCGGGCGCTGCGGACGCTGCCGTTTCCGGCGCGTGCGCGCGCTCCTGGTTGCGCTTCTCGCGATACAGAACGTAGGCGCGCGCGACGTTGTGCTCGCCGCCGCGCATCAGCGCGAGTTCGACCTGATCCTGGATGTCTTCGATATGGAACGTGCCGCCGTTCGGACGGCTGCGCACGAGTGCGCGCACGACGTTCTGCGTGAGCTGCTCGACGAGTTCGCGAATGCGCGCCGAAGCCGCGCCCTGGCCGCCGTTCACGGCGAGGAAAGCCTTCGTCATCGCGATCGCGACTTTCGAAGGCTCGAACGACACCACGCTACCGTTGCGGCGAATCACCTTGTGGTCGGCGAACTGCTGCGCGCTCGTCTGGCCGTCTTGCGGTTGGCCACCCAGTGCGTGCGCGGCAGGCGCGCCTTCATACCGGGTCGAGACGTTATCGGTCGTTTGCATGTGCAAAGCTCCTGAGGTCCTGGAAAGGTGCGAAGAGAGTTCGCGGATTAAAACGGACGCCGCGCTTGTCGTGCCCCCGTGAGCACGCACAAATTGAGAAATAAGCGGGCGGAGAAAAAAGACCAGCCTGGCGAGGCTGCCGGATGCGACAAGGCAGATGAGTCACGAACTGCTGCGGTCTTCATCGTGGATGTCGCGATCATTGGCTGTACCTTCTCTCTCGATTACAGCCGGTGCGCCGGTTCTCTCGGCCGGCGGCACCGTACAAAGTTTCTGTTTTTTCTATGCCGGTAACGCGCGCGGCGTCACGCTCGTGGAGCGGGGCGCCGCGGTACAA
The DNA here is from genome assembly GCA_036514415.1 of Paraburkholderia sp. Classification (GTDB taxonomy): domain Bacteria; phylum Pseudomonadota; class Gammaproteobacteria; order Burkholderiales; family Burkholderiaceae; genus Paraburkholderia. The sequence continues at coordinate 5,289 of DATBXG010000348.1, read as the reverse complement.
CACAACATATGGTGTGAAGCCTTGTTTCGGGTACCAAGTATAGTGGAAGATCTGGGGCGCTCAAACGGCTTTTTTTGCTGGTTCCATCTTGACAAGACCACAAGCCAAGCAGCGCGGGCGTTACCGGCGAATGGCCCTTCGAGTGGTCTGCGTGGAGAGCGTGAGCGCCCCGCATTTGCGCGCGCGGTGTGCTTATTTCTTGTGCAGCTGGAGCGGGGTTTGGCGTCGGTTCGAGCGTGTCACGAAGCTGGGTTCTGCGCGTCGCGCCCCTGGATATAGGGGAAGCTGGCAGCGTCGAGCTGGGTATCGCGTTGCAGGCGCGCCCAGTCGAAGTGCGGGCCCGGATCGGTCTTGCGCCCGGGCGCGATGTCCGAATGGCCCGCCAGCGCCTCGATCGGATAGCGCGCGACGAGCGCCCTCACGAGCGCCGCGAGCGTGACGTATTGCGCCGCCTCGAAGGCCGTCGTGTCGCTGCCTTCCAGCTCGATGCCGATGGCGAAATCGTTGCACCGCTCGCGTCCGAAGAAGCTCGATGCGCCCGCATGCCACGCACGCTCGTCGCAGGAGACGAACTGTTCGAGCGCGCCATCGCGATGGATGACGAAGTGCGCCGAGACGCGCACGCCGCGCAGATGCGCATCGAAGTACGGATGCGCATCGCAGTCGAGGCGGTTGAGGAAGAGATCGGCGATCTCGGGGCCGCCGAACACGTTGGGCGGCAGGCTGATGTTGTGGACGACGATGAGCGTCGGCACGGCGCCAGACGGACGCGCCTCGAAGTTCGGCGACGGCAGGTGGCGCGCGCCGGGCACCCAGCCCTGCGCATCGACTTCGTAAGCGGGCGATCCTGGCGAATCCGTCGATGCAGCAGCGCTCATCGTGCGGGACGGTCCTGGGCGGTCGTGCGCGCGTCGTAGGCGCGTGCGTGCTCCGCGCTGCAGAACGAGCGCGTGCCCACGTTCACCGACTCGCTGCGCGGCGCATGCACGCCGCACTCGGCACAGCGGACCATCGGCTCGGGCAGCGCGCTCTTGCCGCTCGCGCCGTCAGCGGCACCGTTGGCGTTGCGCGCGGCGCCCTGCCCCGGCTGCGCGCCAGGCCCTGGTTGCGCACCGGGACGCGTTTGCGTCTGCGCGCGCCGCAGCACCTTGACGAACCACTGTCCGACCACGAACAGCAGGACGAGGAGAAGAATCTGTCTCATCGGAACACGCTACTCAAACGACTCATACCACTGGGCGGTGCAGCAGCACCTCGAAGACGAAACGGCTGCCCACGTAGGCGAGCAGCAAGGCGACGAACGACGCGATCACCCAGCGCAGCGCGGCGCGGCCGCGCCAGCCGGAAATCTTGCGCGCGGTGAGCAGCGCGCCGAACATCAGCCACGAAAGAATCGCAAAGACGGTCTTGTGATCGAGCGAGAGCGGCCGGTCGATCAGCTGCTCGCTGAACACGATGCCCGAGACGAGGGTGGCCGTGAGCAGCACGAAGCCCGCGCCGATCAGCCGGAACAGCAGCTTTTCCATCGTGAGAAGCGGCGGCAGCGTCTCGATCCAGTTCGACAGCCAGCCACCGCCACGCTGGCTCGCGTTGCGCTGGAAGCCGGCACCCTTCAGCGCATGCAGGCGGCGTTCGACGGCGAGCATCAGCACCGCGTGCAGCGCGGCGATCGCAAAGAGCCCGTAGGCGACGTTCGCGATGACGAAGTGCAGCTTGAACATGGGCGCGGCCGCATAGGGCAGCACGCGCACGCCGCCGAACACGAGCGGCAGGATCGCGGCCAAGGCAGCCAAAGGCAGCAGCAGGAGACGCAGGCCGTCGAGCGCAAAGAAAAAGCTCTCGATCCAGTAGATGCCCGCGCCGAGCCAGAACATGGCCGACAACGCGAACGCGAAGCCGAACACCATTTCGTTGGCGGGGAAGATCGTCGTGTGCAGCAGCACTCCGTGCGCGGCGAGCGCGACGAAGAGCAGCGCGCGGGAAAGCGGGCCGAAGGTGCGTGTGCGCAGGGCGTCGCCGCCCGCGCCGAGCGTCACCGGAACGGGCGGCACGCTGCCGAGCAGCGGCTGGGTGCCGGCGCGGCGCAGCGCGCGCCAGTCGGCGGCGCACAAACCGCCGTACAGGAGCACGGTGAGGGCATACAGTACAATATCCATGTTCGAAGTTTACTATAGGCCCCCTGGCCGCGCGGGATCGCGACGAATCACGGCGCTTTCCCGTTTAGCGCGCGCGGGCCGGGCCGCACTGCTCACCGCCTCCCCATGCTCGACAATCTCACTCAACGGATGGCGCGCGTCGTCAAGACGCTGCGCGGCGAAGCCCGGCTGACCGAAGCCAATACGCAGGAAATGCTGCGCGAGGTGCGTCTCGCCCTGCTCGAAGCGGACGTGGCGCTGCCCGTCGTGCGCGAATTCATCGCCAAGGTGAAGGAAAAGGCGCTTGGCGAGGAAGTGATCGCCTCGCTCTCGCCGGGTCAGGCGCTCGTCGGCGTGGTGCAGCGCGAGCTGACCGCCGTGATCGGCGGCGACTACGAAGGCAAGGCCGCCGAACTGAACCTGGCCGTCACGCCGCCCGCGGTCATCCTGATGGCGGGTCTGCAGGGCGCCGGTAAAACCACCACGGTGGGCAAGCTCGCGAAGCTTCTGCGCGAGAAGTACAAGAAGAAGGTCCTCACCGTTTCATGCGACGTCTACCGCCCCGCTGCCATCGCGCAGCTGAAGACGGTGACGGAACAGGTCGGCGCCGACTTCTTCCCCTCGCAGCCCGACCAGAAGCCCGTCGAGATCGCCGCGGCGGCGGTCGACTGGGCCAGGCGACACTATCACGACGTGCTGCTCGTCGACACGGCCGGCCGCCTCGGTATCGACGAGGCGATGATGAACGAGATCACGGCGCTGCACGCGTCGCTCAAGCCGGCTGAAACGCTCTTCGTCGTCGACGCCATGCTCGGCCAGGACGCGGTCAACACGGCCAAGGCGTTCAACGACGCCCTGCCGCTCACCGGCGTCGTGCTCACCAAGCTCGACGGCGACTCGCGCGGCGGCGCGGCGCTCTCCGTGCGCCACATCACGGGCAAGCCGATCAAGTTCGTCGGCGTCGCGGAAAAGCTCGACGGCCTCGAGGTGTTCTACCCGGAGCGCATGGCGAACCGCATTCTCGGCATGGGCGATATTCTCGCGCTCGTCGAGGAAGCGCAGCGTGGCGTGGACGTGCAGGCCGCGCAAAAGCTCGCCGACAAGGTCAAGAAAGGCGGCGACTTCGACCTCAACGACTTCCGCGCGCAGCTCTCGCAGATGAAGAACATGGGCGGCCTCTCGTCGCTGATGGACAAGCTGCCCGCGCAGTTCCAGCAGGCCGCTGCGGGCGCCGACATGGGTCAGGCCGAGAAGCAGATGCGCCGCATGGAAGGCATCATCAACTCGATGACGCCCGCCGAGCGCGCCAAGCCCGAGCTCATCAAGGCGACGCGCAAGCGCCGCATCGCCGCGGGTGCGGGCGTACAGGTTCAGGAAGTGAACCGCATGCTCAACCAGTACGAGCAGATGCGCACCATGATGAAGAAGCTGAAGGGCGGCAATCTGCAGAAGATGATGCGCGGCATGAAGGGCATGATGCCCGGCATGCGCTGATCCTGCGGGCCGCGCGGCGAACACGCGCGCGGCGGCCCCACTCGACGCGGCGCGTGCTGGACAAAATTCGCGGGTATATGCTGTAGCGCGCGCCGCCGTTATTTTCCACACTTCAATAGCTACAGCTACCTTCCCGCCAGAGTCATGAATCGCGAAGAAGCCCTGCACATTTTCCGCCACTCCGAAGAGATCGTTTCAGAGGGCGACGTCAATGCGTCGATCGGCCAGATGGCCGAAGCCATCCGCGCCGAGATCAGCGAGGACTTCCCGCTCGTGCTGTCGGTGATGGGCGGCGCCGCCGTGTTCACCGGCATGCTGCTGCCGCACCTCGACTTCCCGCTCGAGTTCGACTACATCCACCTCACGCGCTACCGCAACGCCATCAAGGGCAGCGCCGAGATGCAGTGGCGCGTCGCGCCGCGCGAATCGGTGAAGGACCGCGTGGTGCTCGTGCTCGACGACATCCTCGACGAAGGCGAGACCATGGCCGCGATCCGCGACCGCATCATGGACATGGGCGCGAAGCGTTTCCTCTCGGCCGTGCTGTGCGAGAAGATCATCCCGAAGGCCAAGCCGCTGCATCCCGATTACTGCGGCTTTTCGGTGCCGGACCGCTACGTGTTCGGCTGCGGCATGGACGCCAAGGGTTACTGGCGCAATCTGCCCACTATCCGCGCGCTGACCGAAGGCGCGTGACGCGGCGAGATCATCGCTTGCCCTGCAAACGAAGGACCATGAAAAAAGCAGCCCGCGGGCTGCTTTTTTGTTGCCGGCGACGCCTGCTGTGTGCGGCGTCAGAGGTGATGCACGAATTTGGCGATTCCCGCGAGGATCATCTCCACCGAGATCGCCACGAGCACGAGGCCCATCAACCGCTCGAAGGCCGTCACCACGCGCTCGCCTAGCCACTGCTGGATGCGCTCCGCCATCACCAGGACGATCGCGCAGATCACCATGGTGACGACCAGCGCGGCAACCCATTCATATAGTTTGCCGGGCGCCTGCGAGGTGAGCAGCATGACGGTGGCGAGCGCCGACGGCCCGGCGAGCGCGGGAATGGCGAGCGGCACGATGAGCGGCTCGCCGCCCTTGTCGGCGCTGCCGAACGGGCCGCCCGGATGCGGGAAAATCATGCGTAGCGCGATGAGGAACAGCACGATGCCGCCGCCGATGCGCAGCGACGTGTCCGTGAGCCCCATCATGCGCAGGAAGCCGTTGCCGGCCACCATGAAGATGAGCAGGATCACGAACGCAATCGCGACCTCCCGCAGGATCACGATCGCGCGCCGCTGCTTGGCAACGCCCCGCAGGCAACTGATGAAAAGCGGAATGTTGCCGAGCGGATCGGTGATGAGGAGCAGCAGGATCGTAGCGGACACAAAACTGTACTCCACGCGCCCGTGCTCCTTTAACCGAATTTAGCCGTAACGCCAGCCGTTAAACCGCGAGCGCCGCGCGGATCTTCTGCGCCACCGTCTGCGCGGCCTCTTCGGCGGCAAGCAGCGTCGCTTCGGTATCACGGCGGCCCTGGTACTCGATCTTGCCGTCCTTCAGGCCGCGCTCGCCGATCACGAGACGATGCGGCACGCCGATCAGCTCCCAGTCGGCGAACATCACGCCCGGGCGCTCGCCGCGGTCGTCGAGGATCACGTCCACGCCC
>DATBXG010000347.1:0-16163 GCA_036514415.1 Paraburkholderia sp. | reverse complement strand
CCCGGACGAAGCCGCCGCAGGATGAGTGAAGGACGCCAAGGAATCCACCATGTCCCCGCTTTCGCACGATCCGCACGTCCGCCATTACATGCATTGCCTGCCGTTCGGCGCGCAGTTGATCGGCGCGGCGCGCACCCAGCCGCACACGCGCTTTCGCTTCTGGGCGCCCTCGTGCCAGGCGGTGCAGATCGTGTTCGAGAACGCGCAGGACGCTCCCGGCCCGCTCGACATGGCGCCGAGCGGCAACGGCTGGTTCGAGGCGCAGGCGCAGTGCGGCCCCGGGACGCTCTACCGCTATTGCATCGACGGCCAGCAACGCGTACCCGACCCCGCATCGCGCTTCCAACCGCAAGGCGTCCACGGACCGAGTGAAGTGCTCGACCCGCGCGCGCACGCCTGGCAGCATGCGCACTGGCAGGGACGGCCCTGGGAAGAGACCGTACTCTACGAACTGCACGTGGGCGCGCTGGGCGGCTACAAGGGCGTGATGAAGCGTCTTCCCGCGCTCGCGGCGCTGGGCGTGACGGCCGTCGAACTCATGCCGCTCAACGACTATCCGGGCGAGCGCGGCTGGGGTTACGACGTCGTGCTGCCGTACGCGCCGCACGCAGCCTATGGCACTCCTGACGAATTGAAAACCCTTGTCGACGCCGCGCACGGGCTGGGGCTGCAGATGTTCATCGACGTGGTGTACAACCACTTCGGCCCCGACGGCAACTGGCTCGGCCTCTACGCCAAGCCGTTTTTCCGCGAGGGCGTGAGGACGCCATGGGGCGACGCGCTCGACTTCGACCGCTTCGAAGTGCGCGACTTCTATTGCGACAACGCGCTTTACTGGCTCACGGAATATCGCTTCGACGGTCTGCGCATCGATGCCGCGCACGCGATCGGCAACACCAACTGGCTGCGCGAGCTGGCCGACCACGTGAAGGCGCGCGTGGAGCCCGGCCGGCATGTGCACCTAGTGCTGGAAAACGAGCACAACGAGGCCAATCTGCTCGAATCGCACTTCAGCGCGCAGTGGAACGACGACGCGCATCATTGCTTTCACGTGCTGCTGACCGGCGAATCCGAGGGCTACTATCGCGCCTTCAGCGACTCGCCGATCGCGAGGCTCGCGCGCGTGCTCGGCGAGGGGTTCGCGTATCAGGGCGACCCGTCGCCCGTGCATGCGGGCAAGGCGCGCGGAGAGCCGAGCGCGCACCTGCCGCCCACCGCCTTCGTGATGTTTCTGCAGAACCACGACCAGATCGGCAACCGCGCGTTCGGCGACCGGCTGCGCACGCTGGCCGACGACGACGCCCTGCGCGCGGCCACCGCGATGCTGCTGCTTTCGCCGCAGATTCCGCTGCTGTTCATGGAAGAGGAATACGGCTCGATACAGCCGTTCCAGTTCTTCACCGCCTTCACCGGCCAGCTCGCCGACGCGGTGCGCGAAGGCCGCCGCCGCGAATTCAAGGCGTTCAGCGCGTTCAACGACGAATCGAGTCGCGAGCGCATTCCCGATCCGAACGCTCTGCAGACCTTCGTGAATTCGTCGCCGCCCGCCGACGCGCCGCTCGACGGCGAGCGGCTCGAATGGATGCACTTCTACAAATCGGCGCTGTGCGTGCGCGCGCATCTGCTGATGCCGCGCCTGCGCCACGCGCGGGCGCGCGGCGCGAGCGTGCTCGCCGACGACGCCGCCAATGGCCTCGCCGCGCTCGTCGCGCGCTGGCGACTCGCCGACGGCGAAACACTCACGATCGCGCTGAACCTGGGCCGCGACGGCGTACGGCTCGATCCGCTGCCCAAAGGCATGGTGATCTTCGAAACGCCGCCGCGCGCGCGCGACTACGCCGACAATGGCGTGCTTCCCGAAAGCTCGTGCATTGCGTGGCTCACCGGCGACGTGCCCGAGTATTCGAGCGAGCACGATGCGCGCGTCGTGCGTCGCGAGGAGCCCTGCGCATGAGCACGGCGCGCCGCAGCGATTCGCTCGCGAACCTCGCCGCCCGCGCGGGCTTCGAGGTCGAATGGACCGACGCCCATGGCACCGTGCAGCGCGTGCCCGACAGCACCCTTGCCACACTGCTCGAATGCGCCGGCCTGCCCTGCGCGAACGCCGCGCAAATCCGCCAGAGCACGTCCGCGCTCAACGCGGAGCAGTCGGCGCGCCGCCTGCCGCCGCTCATCACCGCCGAATACGAAAGCGCGATCGAGTTGCCGCCTTCGGCCGTGCGCGCGGGGAGCCACTATCGCGTCGACCTCGAGAGCGGCGAGCATATCGAAGGCCGCTTCACCACGCCGCGCGGCGAGAGCGCGTTGCTCGCGCCACTTTCGGAGCCCGGGTATCACACGCTCACGGTCAACGATCATCGCCTGACGATTGCTGTCGCGCCGGCCCACTGCCATACCGTCGCCGACGCCTGGCGCGAGCGCCACGGCGACAGCGGCCCTGTTCCGCCGCTCTGGGGGCTCGCGGCGCAATTGTACGGACTCCGACGCAATGGCGATGGCGGCATCGGCGACTACACCGCGCTCGCCACGCTCGCCGTAGAAAGCGCGCAACGCGGCGCACAAGCGCTTGCGGTGAGCCCGACGCACGCGATGTTCAGCGCCGAGCCGGGCCACTTCAGCCCTTATGCGCCTTCGTCGCGGCTCTGGGTCAATGTCGCCCATATCGACCCCGCTGCGGTATTCGGCGCCGGGGCCGCGCACGAAGCGAGCGTGGCCGTGCATGCCGGCGACGCCTGGCGCGAACTCGAAGCGGCGCCGCTCGTGGACTGGCAGCGCGCGTTGCCGCTCAAGCTCCAGGTGCTGCGCGCACTGTTCGAGCGCTTCGACACGGAAGAACGCGCGAGCTGTTCGCCGCGTGCCGCCGCCTTCCAGGCGTTCTGTGCGCAGGGCGGCGAGGCGCTCGAAGACCATGCGCGTTTCGAGGCGCTGCAGGAAGCCATGCTGCGCGGCCCCGGCGGCACGCGCCACTGGCGCGACTGGCCCGAGCCGCTGCGCGACCCGCGCAGCCCCGACGTGGCGACGTTTGCAGAGGAGCATCGGCGCGAAGTCGATTTTCATCGCTTCCTGCAATGGCTCGCGGCACAAGGACTCTCGAACGCGCAACGCAGCGCACGCGAAGCCGGCATGGCGATCGGCCTCGTCGCCGATCTCGCCGTGGGCTGCGACGGCGCCGGCTCTCACGCGTGGTCGCTGCCGCAGGACATGCTGCAACGCGTTTCGGTGGGCGCGCCACCCGACATCTTCAACCAGGCCGGGCAAAGCTGGGGCCTCACCACGTTCTCGCCGCGCGCCATGCACAACAACGGCTTTCGCGCGTTCATCGACATGCTGCGCGCCGCGTTCGTCCACGCGGGCGGCGTGCGCATCGACCATATCCTCGGACTGCGCCGGCTCTGGCTCGTGCCCGAAGGCGAAAGCGCGCGCCACGGCGCGTATCTGCGCTATCCGTTCGACGATCTCGTGCGGCTCATCGCACTCGAGTCGTGGCGTCATCGCGCGATCGTGATCGGGGAAGACCTCGGCACCGTGCCCCCGGGCCTGCGCGAAAGGCTCGCCGCGCACGGCCTCTACGGCATTCGCGTGCTGTGGTTCGAGCAGGACGGCAAGGGCTTTCTCGCGCCCTCGCGCTGGGACCCGCACGGCGTCGCGACCACCACCACGCATGATCTGGCGACGGTCGCGGGCTGGTGGCGCGGCGCGGACATCGACTGGCGCAACCGCATCGGCCAGACGCTGGCGCGCGCGGACGGCCGCGACCCCGTCGCGCTCGAACACGCGCGACGCGCGACCGATCGCATTGCGCTCTGGCATGCGTTGCAGCAAAGCGGCTTCGCGCCGCGCGACGCCAGTCCGCCGCCAGCCGACGATCCGCCTGTGAATGGCGCACTCGGCTACGTGGCGGTGACGAGGAGTCCGCTCGTCACCTGCCCACTCGAAGACCTGCTGGCGCTGTCCGACCAGCCGAATCTGCCCGGCTCGATCGACGAGCATCCGAACTGGCGCCGCCGCCTGAGGCAGCCCGTCGAGTCGCTGTTCACCGATCCGGGCGTCGCCGCGCGCATTGAAACCGTCGTTCACGCGCGCGAGGCCGTCGCGCGCACGCAGGCCGACGCCCGCGCCGCCGCCGATGCGGACGCGGGCATGCGTGACGCCAACCCAACCGCCAGCGGCGCGCCACGCGCGCCCGAAACGAAGCCGACGCCATGACACACCCTCGCGCGACGCTGCGCCTGCAGCTCCATCACGGCTTCACCTTCGACGACGCGCTCGCGCAGCTCGACTACTTCGCCGCGCTCGGCGTGAGCCATCTCTACCTCTCGCCGGTCACGACCGCGCAGCCGGGCTCGATGCACGGCTACGACACGGTCGACTACGGGACGGTCAGCGCGGAACTGGGCGGCGAAGGCGCGCTGCGGCGCCTGGCCGCGAAAGTGCACGAGCGCGGCATGGGCATCATTGCCGACTTCGTGCCGAATCACATGGGCGTGGGCGGCGCGCACAACGCCTGGTGGCTGGACATCCTCGAATGGGGACGTCACAGCGCCTACGCGCGCCACTTCGACGTGGACTGGCACTCGCCGGACCCCGCGCTGCGCGGCAAGGTGCTGATGCCGTTTCTCGGCGCGCAGTACGGCGAGGAACTCGCGGCGGGCCGCATCGAGCTGAAGTTCGACCCCGTAGCGGCACGCTTTTACGTGCAGTACGGGCCGCATGTGTGCCCGATCTGCCCGACCGACTACGCTGCGCTGCTGCAGTCGGCGAACCGCGCCGATCTCAACATGCTCGCCGGGCCGTTCCATGGCATCACGACACAGCCCGACGATCAGGCGCGCGCGGCGGCCGGGCGCGACGCACTGCGCGCGTTCGTCGAGCGCGCGGGCACCGATCCCATCGATTTCGCTCTGGAATCCTGTTCAAGTGCGGACCCGGTGCCGCGCGAGCGGCTGCATCGCCTGCTGGAGCGCCAGCACTTCCGGCTGGCCTGGTGGCGCACCGCCACCGACGAGATCAACTGGCGGCGCTTCTTCGACGTTACTGCGCTCGCGGGCGTGCGAGTGGAGCGCCATGACGTGTTCGAGGCCGTCCACAAGCTCGTGTTCCGGCTTTACGCCGACGGCGTGATCGACGGCGTGCGCATCGACCACGTCGATGGCCTCGCCGATCCGCGCGAGTACTGCGAGCGCCTGCGGCAGCGGCTCGCCTCGCTGCGCGCCATGCCGCCTTTCATCGTGGTCGAAAAGATCCTCGCACAAGGCGAAACGCTGCGCGACGATTGGCCCGTGCAGGGCACGACGGGCTATGACTTCATGAACGACGTGGGCGCCTTGCTGCACGATCCCGCTGGCGCGGCCCCGCTCGCCGAGGCGTGGGCCGCCGTTGCGGGCGACGACAGGCCGTTCGCGGCGTACGCGCTCGACGCGCGCCGCGAGATGCTGGCCGCGTATCTCCCCGCCGAGCTGGACCACGTCACGCGGGCGCTGCATCGCATCGCACGCGAGCTGCCAGGCACGCGCGACACCACGTATGCATCCGTGCATCGCGTGGTCGCGCATCTGGCGATGTATTTCCCGATCTACCGGATCTATCCGGTCAATGGCGTGCGCGGCGCACTCGACAACCGCTATTTCGAGGTCGCGCTCGAAGCCGCGCGAAAGGCGTTGCCGCGCGCGAGCCTCGCTGCGCTCGGGCTGGTCGACGCCTGGCTCGGCGCTTGCGTGCCCGAGGCGGCCGCGAGCGACGGCAACAGTGGCGGCGGTAACAGTGGCGGCGGTAACAGCGGGGGTGGCGCGAAGGCGCCACGCGCCGCGCAGGTGGGCGCGAGCGCGGGCAACAGCCCGGCAAACAGCCAGGAAAACTTCCAGGCAAACGCCCAGGCAAACATCCAGCCGAATGTGCCGCTCAGTCACGCGCTCATCGCACAGCGCACCGCGCTCGCGCTGTTCTCCCAGCTCACCGCGCCGCTCGCGGCGAAAGCGACGGAGGACACCGCGCTCTACCGCTACGGCCGCCTGCTCTCGCGCAACGAAGTGGGCGCGGATCCCAGCGATTTCGCGCGCACGCCGCACGACTTTCACGCGGCAAACCGGCTGCGCCAGCGGCGCCCGCTCGGCCTGCTCGCCACGGCCACCCACGACCACAAACGCGGTGAGGACATGCGCGCGCGGCTTGCCGTGCTGAGCGAAATCGCGGGCGACTGGAGCGCCACGCTGCGCGCCTGGTCGACGCTGAACCAGACGTATCGCCGCAACGACGGCGCCGCGGGCGCGGCCTGGTCGCCAGGGCCGACGGTCGAGGCGATGCTCTATCAAACGCTGGTGGGCTGCTGGCCGCCCGACCTGGACCCCGGCGACGAAGCGGGCGTGCATGCGCTCGCGGAGCGCGTCGCGCGGTGGCTATTGAAAGCGCTGCGCGAAGCGAAGCTGCGCACGAACTGGCTCTCACCCGACGAAACGTATGAGTCGGAGTGCCAGGCATTTCTCTTCGATATCCTCGCACCGCAGCGGCGCGACGGCTTCCTTCAGGCGCTCGCCGGATTCGTCGCGCGCGTGGCGCCCGCGGGCGCGCTCAATACCTTGCTGCAAACGGTGCTGCGGCTCACGTCGCCCGGCGTGCCCGATCTCTATCAGGGCACCGAACTATGGGATTTCAGCCTCGTCGATCCGGACAACCGGCGGCCCGTCGATTACGCGGCCCGCGCTGCCGCGCTCGACGATCGGGCGCCCGCTGCAAAGCTGAAGGAATGGCGCAACGCCCAGGTGAAGCTGGCCACTGTGCGGCGCCTGCTCGCGCTGCGCGTGCGCTCGCCTGAACTGCTGCGCGAAGGCGAGTATCTGCCGCTCACGGTGAGCGGCGCGCAGGCGGCGCATGTGATCGCGTTCGCGCGCCGTCACGGCAATGCATGGGCGATCGTGATCGGCACGCACCTCGCAGCCGGCCTGCTAGACGGCGACACGCCGCTCGTCGCACCCGCGCGCTGGGAAGATACGACGGTCGAGTTGCCGAAGGGTTGCGCCGGGGCGACGCTGCACGACTGGCTCAGCGACGCGGCGCATATGGTCAGCAACGGCAACGCGCTCGCACTGCGCGACGTGTTGAAGGCGATGCCGGTAGCCGTGCTCTCCACGCTCACGCGCAGCCAGGACGCGGTCGCGACACACGCTCAGCCGCCCTCGTCCTCGAGATCTCCCGGATAGACGCGCACGAGCACGATGCGCGGCCCCTTCATCTTCTTCACGACGATGTCGAAGCGGTCGAACTCCACGCGCTGCCCTTCACTGGGCAGATCGTTGAGCGCGTGAATCACGAGGCCGCCGACCGATTCCGCGCGCCCTTCGTCGATGTCGATGCCGAGCGCCTGCTCCAGCGACACCACGGGCAGGCTGCCGCGGCCCATCAGCGTGCCGTCGTCCATGCGGGTCCAGTCGGTGTCGGCCTGGTGAAACTCGTCGTGGATCTGGCCCACGAGCGCGCCGAGCAGATTGTCGAGCGTGAGAAAGCCCGCCGGGCGCGCACCCTTGTGCCCCACCAGCGCGAAATGCGGCGCGCCCTTGCGAAAGCGCCGGAACAGCGCGAGCGCGGGCGTATCGGGCCGCACGTACTGCACGGGGCGCACGAACCTGCCGAGATCGTCGAGCGCGTTGCCCGCCTCGCGCGCGAGCAGCAGGTCCTTCAGATGGATGAGGCCCGCCACGCGCTCGCCCGAAGCATCTTCGAACAGCGGGTAGCGGCTGAAACGGTGGCGCGCCACGATCTGCATGTTCTCGCGCAGCGACAGGTCGCGGCGCAGGCCCACCATCTCATGCGCGGGCCGCATGAGGTCGGAAATGGTGAGGCGCGAGAAGTCGAGCGAATGGGCGAGCGTGTTCCATTCGTCGGCGTTGTAGGCGTTCGCGGCAAGCGCGGGTCGCCGCTGCGGCGCGCCGCTTCCACCGATCGCACCGATCGCACCATGCGCGCCGTTTGCGCCATCCCCGCCGTGTTGCACCAGCGACGCGTCATGTGCCTCGGCCTCGGCGGCGGCGCGGCGGCTGCGCAGGATCAGCTTGAGTTCTTCGGTCGAATAATGCGCGTCGTGGCCGTGTTCGGACGAAAGGCCGGCGAGGCGCAGCACCGCGTTCGCGCTCGAATTGAGCACCCAGATCGCCGGATACATGGTCCAGTAGAAGCCATAGAGCGGCATGGCCGCCCACAGCGAAATCTTCTCGGCCTGGCGAATGGCCAGCGACTTCGGCGCAAGCTCGCCCACCACGATGTGCAGGAACGAGATGACCGTGAACGCGAACACCAGCGAAACGGCGTGCACCAGTTGCGCCGATTGCACGCCGAGCAACTCGAACACCGGCGCAAGCAACTGCGCGAAAGCCGGCTCGCCGATCCAGCCAAGACCGAGCGAGGCGAGTGTGATGCCGAGCTGGCAGGCGGAAAGATAAGCGTCGAGCTGGCCATGAACCCTGGCTAGCAGCCGGCCGCGCAAACCGTGCTGCTGCGCGAGGCTCTGCACGCGCGTGGCGCGCAGCTTGACGAGGCCGAATTCGGCCGCGACGAAGAAACCGTTGAGGGCAACGAGCAGAAACGCCCCGACGAGGGCGAGAAGCTGGATCAAGACAAATGGCTCCGAAAGACGAAGCGCTCAGTATAAGGGGTGCAAGGTGGATGAAAGGCTCTGGAGGACGGCGACGCATTGCCCGCACGCCGGCTGCGTGCACTCACGCGCCGTTGAGCGGCACATTCAACGCAAGCGCGACAGCCTCGCCCTCGCCCAGCACAGGCGGCGCCTCGAAGCGGCCGCCATGCGCCTCGGCCACGCGCTGGCACAGCGCCAGCACCCAGGCGTGGCGCCCCGCTTCCTGCTGCTCACGCGCCTGGGCGCGCGCAAACGGTTCCAGCACGTGCGCCAGCGCTTCTTCGGTGAGCGACTGGGGCGTGGCTTGCCATTTCACTGCGAACTGCGCGGCAGTCGCCGTCGCACTCGCCGTGAGCGCCACGCTCGCGCCATGCGGGCTCGTTTCCGCGGCGAAGACCAGCATCAGCCACAGCGCCTGCGCGATCCGCTCGCGGTCGCCGTCGAGCATCGCCGCGCCGGTCGCGTCCTCCACCGCGAACGTCACGCCGCGCGCATCGCCGAGTGCGGCGCGGGCATCGTCGGCGGCCTCGCGGATCAGCGCGCGAAGCTCGAACGGCGCGCGCTCGATGCGCAGCTTGCGCGTTTCGGCACGCGTGGTGTCGACGAGCGTTTCAAGCAGCCGAACCTGCTGCTCCACGCCCGTGCGAATGCCGCCCAGCGCGCGCTGCGCGGCTGCGTCGGCGTTGTCGATCTTGCGTTCGAGCACGTAGGCCCAGCTATGGATTGCATTGAGCGGGCTGCGCAGATCATGCGAGACGCGCGACAGCACGTGATCGCGCATGAAGAGCGCTACCTCGGCGCACAGGCGCGCCGTGCGCTCGGTACGGGTTTGCGAAGTCGACTCCATCAGATTCCTCGTGTTTCGCCTCGAGCCGGGCGAGCGGTTCCCCATTATAGGCAGCGGGTAACGCGCATCCCGCGTGCCTGAACCGGACCTGTGCGCCGTGTCCTGCAAAGCGCCTACAATAGCGTGCTCATCCCATCCGAATCAGGAGTTTTCCCATGTCTATCGTGACCACCGCATCCGGCCTCAAGTACGAGGACCTGACCGAAGGCACCGGCGCCGAAGCGAAGGCCGGCCAGACCGTCAGCGTGCACTACACCGGCTGGCTGACGGACGGCCAGAAGTTCGATTCGAGCAAGGACCGTAACGACCCGTTCGCCTTCGTGCTGGGCGGCGGCATGGTCATCAAGGGCTGGGACGAAGGCGTGCAGGGTATGAAGGTGGGCGGCGTGCGCAAGCTCACGATCCCGCCGCAACTGGGCTACGGCGTGCGCGGCGCGGGCGGCGTGATTCCGCCGAACGCCACGCTCGTGTTCGAAGTCGAGCTGCTCGACGTTTGAGGCTTGCCTGAGCCCTCGGCGCGCTCGCCTTTTTTGCAACCGTAACCGGTCATGATGAATCCGCATCACCACGCTCCCGTCACCGCGCCCGGCGTCGAATTGCGCCGCTATGGCGCGATCGAGGCAACCGATCTGCACGATTTTCACCAGATCGTGCTCGGCCTCGACGGCGAGATGGAGATGACCGTGAACGGCCAGGGTGAGCGTATCGACTGCTGTTCCGCGTGGCTCATTCCGGCGGGCGCGCGGCACGACTACTCGGGCATAGGCGATAACCGGCAGCTCGTGCTCGACCTGCCCGCCGCGACGCTCGCGGTGCCCGAACGGCTTTTCGACACCGCGCGCGCCGTGCGCCTCGACCCCGCGCTCACACAGCTCGTGCGTCAGATCGCGCAGCGCGCCGCCGCCGCGGCCGCGCCGCCCCAGGACGGCGCCGACCTGCGCGCGCGCCGCTTTCACTGGGACGCCTCGGCGCGCCTGTGCGCGGCATTCCTTGCGCAAACCGGCGTAGCCGCAGGCGCGGATTTCGGCGCGGCGGCCGGGCTGGATTTCGCGCGCATCGACCGCTGGCTGCGCGCGCATCTCGCAGAGCCGCTGCGCATTGCCGATCTCGCCGCGCATTGCGGCTTCGGCATGCGGCGCTTTCATCAGCTTTTTATCGAAGCGTTCGGCGAAACGCCGCATCGCTATCTGCAGCGGCTGAGGCTCGACACCGCGCTCACGCTGCTCGCCGACCCGCGCGCCTCGCTCACCGACATCGCGCTCGAAGTGGGCTTCGGCGACCAGAGCGCGTTCACGCACGCGTTCACGCGCCGCTTCGGGCTCGCGCCGGGGCAGTGGCGGGCGCTGCCGTCACACTGAGCGCATCGATCCCGAGCGGCACGCGTTGCACGTGCCGCTCGCCTTACTCGTCGAAGCGATATTCCCACTGCGCGCTTGCGCCCACCGCCACGCGTTCGCCCGCACCCGTCACCACCATGGCGTTCTGGCCGAACGTGAGGCCGCCGTTCACGCGCGGATCGGCGCGAAACACGGCGAGCGTGTCGAGCGGTTCGGCGGGCCACTGCGCGTCGCGCTCGCCCGTTTGCTGATCGATCGTCGTGATCGGGCAGCGCGCGCAGGGCTTCACGAAGCGCAGCACGATCTCCTCGCCGCCTGTCGCGGATTCGATGGCGAGCGTGTCGATGAAATCTTCCTCGAATGCGTCGCCGACATCGCCGACGACGATGTTCGGACGAAAGCGCGTCATCGGCACGGGCGGCGCGCCCTTCGCCGCGAGGCGCTCGTTGAGTTCCGCGAGCGACGCCTCGCTCGTGACGAGAATCGGAAAGCCGTCGGCGAATTGCGTGGGCGCGTCTTCGCCGTTCGTCCACTTCTTGCTCGCGAGACGCTGCACGTCGTGCGCGAAACGCAAGAGGCGCACCGGCACGCCAAGCGCCTGCGTGAACCACTGCGCCGCGTGATCGCCTTCGTCGAGCGCCTCGAAGTCGTCGTCCCAGACCGAGGCCCGCACGCGCGCCTCGCCGCCGCGCGGTGCGAACGGCAGATGGAGCGCTTCGCTCATGCTTTCCATCGCGAGGCGCACGCCGTCTTCGACGAACGCGGGCACGATGCGCGCCATCGCCGCGTGTTCGCGCTGCGAAACGAAGCGGCCGGTCTCATCGACGACCATCCAGTGGCGGTCCCACTCGATGCCCTTCAGACCGAGCTGCGCTTGATCGAGCGCGATCGCGCCGCATGACTTCACGGGATAGACGAACAACGCACGAACAGTGGCCATGGCGAACTCACGGGAAAGAGAGAGGGAAACGGGCCGGGCGCGCCAGCCGGCGCCCGGCCCATGATCATACAACCGTTACCGCAGGCAGCTTACTGCGCCGCGTCGAGCCCGCGCGCGAGATCGTTGCGCACGTCCTGCACGTTTTCGAGGCCGACGGCCAGGCGGATCAGCGCTTCGGTGATCCCTGCCGCCGCACGCGCCTCAGGCGTGATGCGGCCGTGCGTCGTCGTGGCCGGGTGCGTGATGGTCGTGCGCGTATCGCCGAGATTGCCGGTGATCGAGCAAACCTTCGTGCCGTCGATCACGCGCCAGGCATTCGCGCGTTGCTGCTCCGGCGTATCGCCCTTCACGTCGAACGAGACGATCGCACCGCCCGACTTCTGCTGGCGCATGGCGAGCGCATGCTGCGGATGCGATTCGAGGCCCGGATAGTAAACGCGCTTGACGGCCGGATGCGTTTCGAGCCAGCGCGCGATTTCAAGGGCATTGTCCGACTGCTTCTCCACGCGCAGCGACAGCGTTTCCATGCCCTTGAGCAGCACCCACGCGTTGAACGCGGAAAGCGTCGGGCCCGCGCTGCGCACGAACGGGAACACCTTCTCCATGATGAACGCCTTCGAGCCCACCAGCGCGCCGCCCAGCACGCGGCCCTGGCCGTCGAGGAACTTGGTGGCCGAATGCATCACCACGTCCGCGCCGAACTTGAGCGGCTGTTGCAGCGCCGGGCTGCAGAAGCAGTTGTCGACCACGAAGAGCGCGCTCGCCGCCTTCGCGATCTTGCCCACGGCTTCGATGTCCGCGACTTCGGTGAGCGGGTTCGACGGCGTTTCGAGGAAGAACATCTTCGTCTCGGGGCGCACGGCGTTCTTCCATGCGTCGAGATCGGTCGGATCGACGAAGGTGGTCGTGATGCCAAACTTGTTGAAGATCTGCGAGAACATGCCGAGCGTCGAGCCGAAAATGCTCTGCGAGCTGACGATGTGGTCGCCCGCCTGGAGCGCGGCCATCACCACCGAGAGGATCGCGGCCATGCCCGAAGCCGTGGCCATGCACGCCTCGCCGCCTTCGAGCGCGGCGAGGCGGTCCTGGAACATGGTGACGGTCGGATTCGAGAAACGCGCGTACGTATAAGCGCTTTCGGAATTCCTGAAGCGCTCGGCCGCTTCGGCAGCGCTGCCGAAACAGAAGCTCGACGTGAGGTAGAGCGCTTCGGAATGCTCGTTGAACTCGCTGCGCAGCGTGCCCGAGCGAACGGCCAGCGTGTCGAAGCCAAGGGTGTCGCCCGTCTTCGTGTCGTCCATCTTCGTGTTCTCCCGGGTCGGAACCGGCATGCCTCAATCCTGCGCGCTCGGGAAGCACAGCGCGCAGGCGCAAAAAAGCCCGCTTTTGCGTCGGCAGAAAGCGGGCTTTCGGAAGGTGCGGGAACGCGAGCCTCGGGCTCGCGCTTCCCGAGGGGATCACTCCACCGAGAGTTGCAGGTGCAACTGCGAACGCGCGCCGCCGTCCATCGCGTCGCTCGCGGCGTCGCGGTCCGACTGCGCCTGCGGCGCGAGACGCGCCGTCTCGATGTTGTCGAGGTAAGTGCTCGTGATGTCGCCGGTGATGTAGTCGCCGTCGAAGCACGATGCCTCGAACTCCTTGAGTTCGGGGTTGATGTCGCGCACCGCCTGCTTGAGCGATTCCACGTCCTGATACACGAGGTAATCCGCGCCGATGATGCGCGCGACTTCCTCATCCGTGCGGCCGTGCGCCACGAGCTCGCCGCGCGTGGGCATGTCGATGCCGTAGACGTTCGGGTACTTCACGGGCGGCGCCGCCGAAGCGAAGATCACCTTGGTCGCGCCGGCGTCGCGCGCCATCTGCACGATTTCCTGCGAGGTGGTGCCACGCACGATCGAGTCGTCGATGATCAGCACGTTCTTGCCCTTGAACTCGATGCCCATGGCGTTGAGCTTCTGGCGCACCGACTTCTTGCGCATGGCCTGGCCGGGCATGATGAAGGTGCGGCCCACGTAGCGGTTCTTGAAGAAGCCTTCGCGATACTCCACGCCGAGCTTGTTCGCGACCTGCATGGCCGCAGGGCGCGACGAATCGGGAATCGGCATCACGACGTCGATCTTCACGTCGGGCAGCTCGCGCTTGATCTTCTCGGCGAGATAGTCGCCCATGCGCAGACGCGCGTTGTACACGGGCACGCCGTCGAGCACCGAGTCCGGACGCGCGAGATACACGAGTTCGAAGATGCAGGGATTGAGCGTGGGCGCCGTGGCGCACTGCTGCGAGTAGAAGTTGCCGTCGAAGTCGATGAACACCGCTTCGCCCGGACGCACGTCGCGCACGAATTCGAAGCCGATGCCTTCGAGCGCCACCGACTCCGAGGCGACCATCCACTCGGTGCCTTCCGGCGTCTCGATCTTGCCGATGCACAGCGGGCGAATGCCGAACGGGTCGCGGAACGCGAGCAGGCCGAAGCCGGCGATCAGCGAGACGATCGCGTACGAGCCACGCAGGCGGCGGTGCACACCCGCAACCGCCTTGAAGAGCGCAGCCGGGTCAAGCTCGAGGCCCGAAGTCGCGAGCTGCACTTCGTGCGCGAGCACGTTGAGCAGCACTTCAGTGTCGGAATGCGTGTTGATGTGGCGGCGATCCACGCGGAACATCTCTTCCTTGAGCTGTTGCCAGTTCGTGAGATTGCCGTTGTGGGCGAGGACGATGCCGAATGGCGCGTTCACGTAGAACGGCTGGGCTTCTTCTTCGCTCGACGCCGAGCCGGCCGTCGGGTAGCGCACCTGGCCGATGCCGGCGGTGCCGGGGAGGCTGCGCATGTTGCGCGTGCGGAACACGTCGCGCACCATGCCGTTGGCCTTGTGCATGTGGAACGTGCTGCCGTTCGCGGTGGCAATGCCGGCCGCGTCCTGACCGCGGTGCTGGAGCAGCAGCAGCGCGTCATAGAGGAGCTGGTTGACGGGAGAGCGGGAAACTACGCCTACGATGCCGCACATGGCAGGTCCTTCAAAAAAGCGAAATCGGTAGCGGTCCGGCCGGGTTCATCAACACCGGTCGGGCGCCGCAAATGGGCAGTGTTGCCGGGAAACCCCGCCTTTCGTCGCGTCCGGTCAGTTTCTGATCAGACGTGAACGTAGGTCGCGAGCGCCTCGGGCAGCAGCGGTTTCAGTTCGAGCACGCCCTGCACGGCATAGGGCCGCAGCAGCGCGTGGCGCCAGAAGTCCTGCTGGGGCAGCTCAGTCAGCCCGCCGAGGACGACGAGGATCAGCACCAGCACGACGCCTCGCACGAGGCCGAACATCATCCCGAGCGAACGGTCCACGCCGGACAATCCGCTCACCTGCACCACACGGCCGATCAGTGCGTTGCCCACGCCGGCCACGAGCACCACGGCAATGACGATCAGCGCGAAGGCGATCAGCCACTGGGTGAGCGCCCCGCCCGGCCAGTTCGCCGGAATCCAGGGCACCACGCGGTCCACGTAGCGGCAGGCCACGAGCAACGCCGCGATCCAGCCAATCAATCCAAAAATCTCGCCGATGAAGCCCCGCCACGCGCCGCGCAGCGCCGACAGGCCTATCACCGCCATTACAGCGTAGTCGAATGCGGTCAACATCGACGGCTTATTCCGCGTTGGCGTTCGAGCCCGCCATCAGGCCGGCGCCGCGCACCTTGGCGATCGCCGCCGTGGCCGCGGCGCGGTCCGGGAACGGGCCCGCGCGCAGCAGCGTGCGCGTCGTGCCGTCTGCTTCCTTCCGCTGTTCTGTATATGCGGGTACACCCGCCGCTTTCAACTTCGTCACCCAATTGTTCGCTGTGGTGCCGTTCGAGAACGCGCCGAGCTGCACCGCGAAACGCGCGCCCGGAGGCGCCGCCGGCGTGCCGGATTCGGCTTTCGCACCGTTGCCGTCGCTGGTGTCGGCGTTGTCGGTTGCAGCGGCCGTCGTCTGCTTGCTGTTCGCGGCGACGCTCGTACTAGCCGGCGCCGCCGGCTTGGCAGCAGGCTTTTGCGTCTGGGCGGTTTGCGTCGATTGGGCCGGAGCGGCTGCCGCCTGTGCGGGCTTTTTGGCAGGCGTTGCCGGCGTTGTGTCCGTGCTTTGGGCGCTCTGCGTGGCCGCGGCGCCCGAAGCGGCCGCGAGACCCGACGCGCCAGGCGTCGCTTCAGCGGTTGCGGGATTGTCGGGGGCGACGCCGGCTTGCGTGTCTTCGGCGTCGTGCTGGCGCGCGGCGGCCTTGTCGGCCGGGCGGCTAGGAATGTCGATGGCGATGTCGTCGGTGACGGGCTTCGGGTGCGAATCGAGCACCATCGGCAGGATCACGATGGCCGCGAGCACCAGCGCGATCGCGCCGACGAGACGGCGGCGCGCGCGTTGCTTTTCAGGGAGCGTGGGGTCGAGCAGCATTGCCTCG